>NZ_CAJJIB010000034.1:0-99 GCF_905187495.1 Streptococcus mitis
AAAGAGCAAACTAGGAAGCTAGTCGCAGGTTGCTCAAAACACTGTTTTGAGGTTGCAGATGGAAGCTGACGTGGTTTGAAGAGATTTTCGAAGAGTATT
>NZ_CAJJIB010000035.1:0-204 GCF_905187495.1 Streptococcus mitis
ATTATACAGACTTTTTCTAACTTGTCAACAACTTTTTTAAACTTTTTATGTTTTTTTGTATGACTCCCTAATGAGTACGGATATCAAACTCCTTAAACACAATACGTAAGTCTCTCAATACTCTTTGACGCCCTCGGAAGCGTTCATGTCTTAAGACGCGTTCTAACTCTTCTTGTTTGTCTTTACTTTGTTTGTTTCTATAAT
>NZ_CAJJIB010000036.1:0-265 GCF_905187495.1 Streptococcus mitis
TCTTTTGCTTTTAATGCTTCATCGATGGCTTGTTTTGCAGCTGGCTTCGCTTGCGCTGTTGGTGTTACTAAAGATACACTTGTCGCTCCATCAGCCTTAGCTTGTTCCACCGCTGCGTTTGTTGTTGCAGTATCAATCGCTTGTTTCGCTGCATCGGCTTTTGCCTTAGCGTCTTCTTTAGCTTTGGCTTTTTCTTCAGCTGTTAAGTCTTTGTTCGCGTCAATCGTGTCATTCTTAGCTTTCAATGCGTCATCGATGGCTTTCT
>NZ_CAJJIB010000037.1:0-178 GCF_905187495.1 Streptococcus mitis
TCATCGATGGCTTTCTTAGCTGCTGGTTTGGCTACCGGAGTTGGAGTCACCGAATCTACTGATGTTGCTCCGTCGTTTTTAGCTTGCGTTACTGCATCATTTGTTGTCGCCTTGTCGATTGCTTGCTTCGCTGCGTCAGATTTGGCTTTTGCATCAGCTTTCGCCGCAGTTTTTTCTT
>NZ_CAJJIB010000038.1:0-80 GCF_905187495.1 Streptococcus mitis
ACTCCAACGCCGGTAGTCAAACCAGCTGCAAAACAAGCAATTGATGACGCATTGAAAGCTAAGAACGACGCGATTGATGC
>NZ_CAJJIB010000039.1:0-77 GCF_905187495.1 Streptococcus mitis
GATGACGCATTGAAAGCTAAGAACGACGCGATTGATGCCAACAATGACTTAACAGACGAAGAAAAAACTGCGGCGAA
>NZ_CAJJIB010000040.1:0-157 GCF_905187495.1 Streptococcus mitis
TACCATTCTTATCTACACGTTTAACGGTTACGCCTGTTGCTTTACCTACGAAGTCAGGTTCTGGGGTGAAGGTTACTTTACCGTTTTCATCGATTGTGTATGTTCCTTCTCCTGGTACTTTCTTCTCAGTTGTGCCATCGTCAAATGTTGGTTTAAC
>NZ_CAJJIB010000041.1:0-114 GCF_905187495.1 Streptococcus mitis
AACTGACGAAGTCAGCTCAAAACACTGTTTTGAGGTTGTGGATAGAACTGACGAAGTCAGTAACCATACCTACGGTAAGGCGACGTTGACGTGGTTTGAAGAGATTTTCGAAGA
>NZ_CAJJIB010000042.1:0-4099 GCF_905187495.1 Streptococcus mitis
GGTTCTGTATAAGACGGTTGTGCTGGTTGAACCAGGGCCTCACCCTCGTGGCCCGACTCTTGCGTCCCTTGAGTACTGATCGGTTCTGTGTAGGCTGGTGGCACTGGTTGAACCAGAGCCTCACCCTCATGACCCGACTCTTGGGTCCCTTGAGTGCTGATTGGATCCGTATACGCTGGTTGCACTGGTTGAACTAGGGACTCGCCCTCATGACCTGACTCTTGAGTTCCCTTTGCTTGAATGAGAGTTTCATTGTTTTCCTGCGGTTGGGGCTCTATAGGAGAAGGTGTCCCCCCTTGTTGTCCCTCTGTTCTTGGTCTAGTCGGAGCTGGCTGGACTGGATTTACCTGTTCTTGATTCCCACCAGTTTGGCTTGAATCTGTTGCAGGAGCTGTAGCCGGTTCTGGTTTTTGGTCTGCCTCCCCGCCTTTGACAACATTCGTATCCTTGCTTTCCTGACTTAGAGAAACTGCTGGTTGCTGACTAGTATCCTCATTTTTAGAAGATGGAGCCGTAGCTGCTGAGATATCTACATTTTCTAAGTTAGACTTGCTGTCATTTGACTGCTTGACAAATTCAGTTCCCATAGTCGAATCTGCTGAATGAGTAGTAACTACTTCCTGAGATTGACTGTTTTCTAATTTAATCTCTTGATTTTCAGTAGATTCTGCTGGTTTGCTAGTTATCTGTACAGAAAGAGCTGGCTTATTTTCCACATATCCTAGATAAGTATAACCAGGAATATCAACCGGAGCTGGCAAGGCATCTCCTGCCTGGACCGATAATTGGGTGTTATAAGCAGCTAGTGTCTCGCTCGTCAAAGCAAGGACAGTTGGAGACAGCAACTGACTGCCTAGAGCTGTTACTAACAAGAATCGACTAATCTTTCTCTTGCCATCAGGTCCCTTAAGAACTACTACAACCAGCAAACTAAGACCTGCCACCAAGGCAACAGTCCCCAATGGAGAGCTAGTACCCGTATTGGGCAATACTTGATTTGCTCGATAAACCAGATAGTAGGTAGCGTCTGTTTCTTCCGCTACTTGTGGTAGGGATGTAACCAAGAGACCCTTCTCTTCGTCAGTTAAATCCGACTCTAAAACATAAGTATAATTAACGGTATGAGATTCTTGGGCAGATACAGTCTGTAGGCCAGTTCCCATCAAAAAGAAACACGCAACTGCCACAGATACAAGACCAACTGCCAATTTTCTTAATGAGAAATTCTGTCTTTCTTCTCCACTAGTTTTGAAATTCATATTCCCCTCTTTTTACATTTTTAAATTAGTATGTTAATTTATTGTAAAATATACAACTCTTTCCATTATACATCAACTTTTTAAAAGATTCTAGGGATAGATATACAATTGAACGGATGGGAAAAATCAAGTAACTAAGTAATTAACTGATTTGAAAAAGCTAAGACGAACTTCCCACCACACTTACTTTACGATTTTTCAGAAATAAACTGTCAACAAAAAATGAAGAGAAGCACTATTTCTTCTCTCCATCTTTAAAATTATAGTAACAAATATAGATTATCTAAAGTTATGAAAGCAACTCTTTAGTTTCTAGTTTACCCATTCACCGTTGCCATTTACTTTATAACCGTCTGGTGTTGTTGTGCTGACTGCCAAAGCTCCAGAGCCATATGCATAGTACCAGTATTGGCCAACTTTAAACCAACCTGTCTTCATGATACCAGACGCATCAAGGTAGTACCAAACTCCATTTTCTTTGAGCCAGCCTGTCTTCATAGCTCCTGAGCCATCAAAGTAGAACCATCTATTTCCGTCTGTACCCCAGCCTGTAAACATAGCACCTGAGCTACTCAAGTAATACCAGCTACCATCTACTTTTACAAATCCTGTCTGCATAACACCTAGGTCATCCAAGTAGTACCATTTACCACCCGTTTTCACCCAGCCTGTCTTCAGATCACCAGACTCATAGAAATACCATTTTCCATCTGTTTTCACCCAACCAGATTGGTCTGAACTAGAAGTTCTAAATTCTTTCAGCGCTTTTTCAACTACGACTGCTTTATTTTTAACTGTTGACAAGTTAGATGAAGTCACTTCTACATATTGAATAGCAGGACCGTAACTGCCTACCAACTCTTCTGAAGTAGCAGCATCACCAAAAGCCTGAGCAATCGTTACGGCATTATATGGGTTATTTGGGTTCTTAAAGGCAGCAATCCCCATGTGTGTAAATTTAGGACTAATCAAAGTCTGATAATGACCAGATCCACCATTTGTTGAACCACCTGATTTTTTCTTCACGTAGTCTGCTTTTTCAGCACGCCATTGTTCAAGAGCTTTTAGAAAACCATCATGGTTCCAACCCAAGTTTTCTCCTAGTACACTGTTTCCTGATGGGAAGGCACTCCAGATTTCTTTACCAGAAAGACGAGTATGGTCCATGGTTACAGAAGCTTCTGCAGCTCTGGCAAAAGCTGCCTTTTCTAGGTCAGTCGACCATTTGATAGGGACATACTTATCTACCAAACCTTCGTCAGCTGCCTCTTTACGGATAGCATTGATGGCATCTAAGATAGCTTGTTGGTCTGGAGTCAAAAATTCTCCCTTTAATCCAACCAAAACATTGCCACTAGCAGGGTTAAGCACTTCTGAACTCAAGACATTTTCATTTCTACCATCTGCAGATTGTGTTGCCACAAGTCTGTCGTTGGCAAAAACATCATTTGTCAAAACTGCTCCAGCTAAAGTCAAAGCCAAGGCGCTAGCAAATACAATTTTCTTCATTTTTTTCTCCTTTTATCCTCTAGATAGGACAGGTATTTTCAATATTAAATTATATCATATTTTCCTATTCTTTGCCCATTTCTACTAATGTTATAAGGTAAATACTATTCCCCAAAAAGTAGAAATTCCTATCCTTTTATTTCACAACAAGCTCATAACGTGTCTTGCTTGTAAAGGTTTGACCTGCTTTGAGAATGACTTGGTCTTTGAGGTCACTGTGAATGGCATCTGGTAAAGCTTGCGCTTCAAGGGCAATCCCATTGTGCTGTACCATTGGCTGACCTCCTATGATGACACTCTCATCCACAAAGTTTGCTGTGTAGACTACAAAACAAGGAGCTTCTGTCTTGAAAAGCAGGAAGCGACCTGAATTTTGGTCATAAAGGAAACCAGCATTGTCATGACCTGCAGGAAGGGCAAATGGATGATCTAAGCCAGATACCAACTGGATTTGCTCATCTTCTTCTGCAAAGATATCCTTCAACAAGGCACCATTGTAGATGTGTTTGACCACATCACGATTGGCATCTGGAGTTTTGGCCGGAACACCATCGGGAGCGATTGGATAAATGCCCTCTGTGTTTAGTTGGAAGACATGACGGTCAATCGTCTTTGTGAAATCACCGGACAAGTTGAAATAGCTGTGGTTGGTTGGATTGACCAGCGTATCTTGATCTGTCGTTACCTTGTAGCTGATTTCATAGGCACCAGTCTCTTCTAAGTGGTAACTGATCCAAATCTTGAGATTTCCAGGAAATCCTCCTGTCCCATCTGTACGCTCTGTGTAGAGGGTCAAGCCATGGTCGCTCACCTCGACCAATTCAAATAAACTAGAATCCCAACCAGTTGAACCACTGTGGTTACAGTTGCTAGCATTGTTGACTTCAAGGTCATAGTTCTTGCCATTAAGCTCAAAGGTCGCACCTGCAATACGGCCTGCCACAGGACCTACACTAGCTCCATGCTTGGGACTATTGCCTACATAGCTGTCAAAGTCATCAAATCCCAAGATAACATTGGCAAAATTTCCAGCCTTGTCAGGTGTGACATAACGCAAGATAGTCGCGCCATAAGTCATAACCTCAAGTTGGTAGCCACCGTCTGTCTCAAATCGATAGGCCAAGACATCCTTGCCCTCAACATTTCCAAATACACGCTCTGTGTATGCTTTCATTCGTTTTTCCTTCTTCCTAATTCTATTAAGCAAACAAACCATAGAAAGTCCATTCACAATCTATGGTTTACTTGTATGATTTACAAATCCTCTTATCAAGAATTCATAAATACTGTCTTATACTCAATGAAAATCAAAGAGCAAACTAGAAAGCTAG
>NZ_CAJJIB010000043.1:0-122 GCF_905187495.1 Streptococcus mitis
TCGTTGCCATCTTTATCCTTGTGACTTGTCTTAACTTTTTCGTAGACGTGCTCTGTATCTCCGTTTGGAAGAGTCTTAGTTTCAACGAAGCGGTAACCTGGGATATCTTTCTTAGGATGTTC
>NZ_CAJJIB010000044.1:0-77 GCF_905187495.1 Streptococcus mitis
CCAGCGTTTTTAGCTTGAGTTACTGCATCGTTTGTTGTCGCGTTGTCGATCGCTTGTTTCGCTGCGTCGGCTTTGGC
>NZ_CAJJIB010000045.1:0-92401 GCF_905187495.1 Streptococcus mitis
ATTATACAGACTTTTTCTAACTTGTCAACAACTTTTTTTATCTTTTTTCAAATTAAGTAAAAAGAGCCAGAATTATACTGACTCTTCTATTGATTATTAAACTTAGAAGCACGTTCTTCTCCCCACCAATATGGGATTAGTTCTGCGATTTTCACCGTCTTTCTTCTATCGTAGTCCATCATGAATTCTGCATCTTTATTTTCAGCATTAAGCTCTAAAAGGAATTCTCTACAGGCACCGCAAGGCATGGCTGAACTTCCACCATAAGGTGGTTTGTCTCGAAAAGCTAAGACTTTTTTAACTTTAGTTTGTCCCGAGAATTGATACATATTAAAGAGTGCCGCACGCTCTGCGCAGAGATGGAAAACACCACAGGTTCCCTCCATACAGAAACCTGTAAATATTTGTCCATCTTCTGCTTCTACTGCGGCTACGACATGGTTAGCATAAACAAAATCAGATACTTCATGTGGATTATATAATTTCTGTGCTTCTTCGTACATCTTTTCCCAGATGTCCATTATTACATCCTTCTTATTTAGAGATTTCTTTTAACATATTTTCGATATGCTGGATTGATTTTTTACGGCCTAACAAAAAGATCGTATCTGGCAATTCTGGACCATGCATTTCACCTGAAACAGCAATACGAATAGGCATGAAAAGATTTTTCCCTTTAATACCTGTTTCTTTTTGGACAGCTTTGATTTGTGGGAAAATATTTTCTGTCACAAATTCTGCATCTGTCATCGCTTCAAGTTTTGCTTTAAAGGCTTCAAGAACTGTTGGGACTGTTTCACCCGCCATGACTTCACGCTCTGCTTCGGTCAATTCTGGGAAATCTGAGAAGAAGAGATCTGTCAATGGGATAATCTCATCTACTGATTTCATTTGTGGTTTATATAGCTCAACTAATTTTTCAGCCTTGTCTGTCAATCGACCCGCTTCTTCTAGGAATGGTTTTGCCATTTCAAAGATGGTTTCAAGATCTGCATTCTTGATATAGTCATTGCTCATCCAGTCAAGTTTTTTCTGATCGAAGGCTGCAGGAGACTTGCTGAGGCGGTTTTCATCGAAAAGTTTAATCAATTCTTCACGAGAGAAAATCTCATCTTCGCCACCTGGGTTCCAACCAAGAAGAGCAATAAAGTTAAAGACTGCTTCTGGTAAATAACCTTTTTTACGGTAGTCTTCGATAAACTGAAGGGTGTTGGTGTCACGTTTAGACAATTTTTTCCCAGTTTCAGAGTTGATAATTAAGGTCATGTGACCGAACTCTGGAGCTTCCCAACCAAGTGCTTCATAAACCATAAGCTGTTTTGGTGTATTAGCAATGTGGTCATCTCCACGGATAACGTGAGAGATTTGCATATCGTGGTCATCGATAACAACGGCAAAGTTGTAAGTTGGGTAACCGTCTTTCTTTTGAATAACCCAGTCACCACCGATATTGCCACCTTCAAATTCGATATCACCTTTGACCATATCATGCCACTTGTAGATACCTGACTCATTAACAGCCAAACGAACCGTTGGGATGATCCCAGCAGCTTCACGTTCTGCGATGTAAGCTGCTTTTTCTTCTTCACTCATACCAAGGTATTCATTGATGTAACGAGGTGTTTCACCAGCTGCTTCTTGGCGTTCGCGTTCAGCTGCCAACTCTTCTTCTGTAACGTAAGATTTATAGGCTTTTCCTTCAGCTAGCAATTGATCGATGTATTTTTGATACAAGTCCAAGCGTTCAGACTGGCGGTAGTTTTCATGTGTTTCTGGGCTTTCATCCCAATCCATGCCTAACCAACGAAGGTTTTCAAGCTGTGAACGTTCACCGTCCTCAACATGTCGTTTACGGTCAGTATCTTCGATACGGATAATAAAAGTTCCACCGTGATGACGTGCGTAAAGGTAGTTGAACAATGCTGTACGAGCATTTCCGATGTGTAGTAGTCCTGTTGGACTTGGTGCGTAACGTACGCGGATATCTTTTGACATAGTTTCTCCTATAAAGTATCTAGGCGTCTGCCTTTTTGCTCTCTATATTATATCACAAGTCTTGGCTGAGGCCAATTTCTATGGATAAAGAGAGTAAAAAGAGTGGACAAGCCACTCTTTTCTTCTATTATAGACGTGCGTTAAGTTCTTTGCTCAATTCTTCAAATCCTGGTTTTCCAAGAAGGGCAAACATGTTACGTTTGTAAGCTTCAACACCTGGTTGGTCAAATGGGTTGATAGCATTCAAGTAACCTGAAAGAGCGATAGCCAATTCGAAGAAGTAGATTGTGTAACCAAGAGTGAAAGCATCTTGCTCTGGAAGAGTCACGTACATGTTTGGTACATCACCATCTGTGTGGGCAAGAAGAACACCGTCAGTTGCTTTTTTGTTTACAAAGTCAACGTCTTTTCCTTGAAGGTAACCAAGTCCATCAAGGTCTTCTTCCAAGCTAGGGATAATCACGTTTTTACGAGGTTTGTCAACACGGACAACTGTTTCAAACATGATACGAGTTCCTTCTTGGATAAATTGACCAAGTGAGTGCAAGTCAGTTGAGAAGTTGGCTGAAGTTGGGTAGATACCTTTTTGGTCTTTTCCTTCTGATTCACCAGCCAATTGTTTCCACCATTCTGAGAAGTATTGAAGTGATGGCTCGTAGTTTACCAAGATCTCAGTTGCATAGCCTTTACGGTAAAGGATGTTACGAACTGCTGCGTATTGGTAAGCTTCGTTTTCAGAGATTTTATCTGAAGTGTAGTCTTTGCGAGCTGCATTCGCACCTTCCATAAGGGCTTTGATGTCAGCTCCTGATGCTGCGATTGGAAGCAAACCAACGGCTGTCAATACTGAGAAGCGTCCACCGATATCATCTGGAACAACAAATGTTTCCCAACCGTTAGCATCTGCTTCAACCTTAACAGCGCCTTTTTGGCGGTCAGTTGTTGCATAGATACGTTTGTTTGCTTCTTCTTGACCGTATTTCTTAACCAAAAGTTCTTTGAAGACACGGAAAGCGATAGCTGGTTCAGTTGTTGTACCTGATTTAGAAATCACGTTTACCGAGAAGTCTTTGTCAGCTACGTACTCTACCAAGTCAGCAAGGTAAGTAGATGAGATTGAGTTTCCTGCGTAAAGGATTTGTGGAGCCTTGCGTTCTTCTTTTGTTTGCAAGTTTGCAAAGTGGTGGTTCAAGAAGTCGATTGCTGCTTTCGCACCAAGGTAAGATCCACCGATACCGATTACAACCAAAACATCGCTGTCTGATTTGATTTGCTCAGCAGCTTTCAAGATGCGGTCAAATTCTTCGCGGTCATAGTTTTCAGGAAGGTCCAACCATCCCAAGAAGTCGCTACCAGCACCAGTTCCTTTACGGATCAATTCATCTGCTGCTGTTACTTGTGATTGCATGTATTCCACTTCATGTGGTGCAACAAATTTGTCTAAAACTTTTGAATAATCAAATTTAATATGTGACATGTTATTCCTCCAATATTTCTTCTTTTCTATCATAACGCTTACCTTCGTTTTTTTCAAGTTTTTTGTCGAATTTCTCCAATTTTTATCAGAATTCAAACGTTTGCGTAAAAATCCCACATTCCAAAAATTTTGAAAAAATAAAAGAAAGAACGACTAGATGTTCCAGTCGTTACAGTTCATTCAATAAATACTCAAATAATTCTAAATTGCCATCTTCTTCATTAACCAGAAACTCTGGATGCCACTGCAAACCAATAATGCGGTGCTCATCGATAGACTCAATCGCTTCGATGGTCTGGTCTCTTGGGTCAATAGCAGTTACACGGAAATTAGGTGCCAAATCTTTAATACTCTGACGATGAACGGAATTAACTTGACTTTCTTTTCCAAATAACTTAGCCACCACACTTCCTTCTACTGTCTCAATAGAATGAGATGTCCCGAAAGGTAGTCCTTGCCAGTGGCCTTCGATTTCTTGATTGAGAGTTCCCCCAAAGGCAACATTGACAAGTTGGACACCGCGACAGATTGCCATGATTGGTTTATTCTGACGAAGCGCTTCTTTCAAGAGCGCCAATTCAAATTCGTCACGCACTAGGTTGTAATCATCACTCTCGATGGTCTTTTTCTCTCCATAAAACTGAGGATGGACATTTTGACCGCCTGTCAAGATAAGTTTGTCAATCATTTCTACATAATCGCGAACAACTGACTCATCACCAACAGGAATGACTAAAGGGAGACCACCGACTTGACGAATGCTCTCTGCGAATCTACAAGATACAGATGAATGAATGTTTTTGCCCTCTGCGTCTACGGGACATAGATTTGCAGCAACTCCTACAACCGTTCTAGCCATGATGCCTCTCCTTTCGAATGTTAACGATAGTCTTATCATATCACTCAAAATGACTTTCGTCTAATATGTTTTTTTTAAGGCTGTGATAAATATTTTTTATGGACAAGAAAAAGCTGCCCAAGGGGACAACTTTTTTCTTATTCAAAAACAAATTGATTGTGATAGAGTTCTGAATAGAAGCCACCCAGTTTCAAGAGTTCATGGTGGCTACCGCGTTCAATGACTTCTCCATCTTTAAGGACAATAATCTGGTCTGCATTGAGGATAGTCTTCAAACGATGGGCAATGACGAAACTAGTTCTGCCTGCTACAACCGCCTCCATGGCATGCTGAATCTTGCTTTCTGTCACAGTATCTACGTTCGAAGTGGCTTCATCGAGAATGAGAACCTCTGGATCTGTCATCAGGGTTCGAGCGATAGAAATCAATTGCTTTTGTCCTGTCGAGAAGATGCTCTGGTCATCATCTATAAGAGTATCGTACTTATCAGGCAAGCTTTCGATGTAGTCGTGAATATGGGTTGCCTTGGCTGCTGCCTCAACCATTTCTTGACTAGCATCTGGCACACCAAAACGGATATTGTCTCGAATCGTTCCGCTAAACAAGACCGAATCTTGCAAGACAATTCCCACCTTGCTTCTGAGACTATCTAAATCATAGTCACGGATGTCTTTACCGTCAAAATAAATCCCACCAGCATCAACATCATAAAAGCGATTGATGAGGTTCATAATAGTCGTTTTCCCTGACCCAGTCGGACCAACAACCGCTGTCATCTGGCCTTTAGGAGCAGAAATGCTGACATCTTTCAAAATGGGTTTATCAGGCAAGTATGAAAAATCAATATGACTAATTTCAACACCTTCTTGCAACTGAGTGAAGGTCGGAGCATTTTTAGGTCGAATTTCTTCCTCTGCATCAAACATTTCCTGAATCCGTTCAGCACCTGTAAAGGCTAACTGAAGGCTTCCCCAACTTGCCGCAACTTGAATAATAGGCTGGTAGTACTGCTGTGAAAATTGGGCAAACATAACAATCAAACCTAGGGCTGTACTTGTTTCAATAGACTTATCATTCAAAAGTACAGCTGAACCAGCAAAGATGACGATGGCTGTGTTGACCAGACTCATCCCATTCATGACAGGGAAAAGAATTCCTGAGAACATTCTTCCTTTAAAGGTTGCCTTGCGCACGCGCTCATTTTGTTCAAGAAATCCTGCCATCATATCCTCTTGAATACCTTGCACAATCACGGCTTTTTGGCCTGAAATACTCTCGTCCATATAGGCGTTGAGTTTCCCTACCTCTTTTTGCTGGAGGTTGGTGTATTTGCGTGCCATTTTTACAATAAAAATCAGCATGAGGAAGGCAACTGGTGTGCTGGCAATGGTGATGAGAGCCAGCGTCACATTTCTCGAAAACATGACAAGAATCAGACCAATGTATAAAACAATATTGCTCATGACCTGAATCAAGCTTTCGTTAAAGGCTTGGAGGATATTATCCAAATCACTGGTAAAACGAGACAAGATATCGCCATCTTGTCGGCGGTCAAAGAAAGAAACCGTCAAGCGAGCAAGCTTACCAAAGAGGCCTTTGCGCATCTCGTTGGTCGACTCTGCAATCACGCGTGTCATGAGACACATGTATATCACACTAGAGATAGATAGAACCAAAACCAGCAGACCAAGATTGACCATGATTCCTGATAGACTTTGCCAAACAAGTTCGGGATTGCCATCTTGATAAGCTTGAACTAAATTAGCTAGCTGCGTCACTGCTTGTCCAGAAAAGACCGGAAAGAGGGCTTGGGCAAGAGTTGCCAGAACAATCATCAGGATAACAACTACAAATGAAAGCTTATAGACTTTAAAATAATTCCAAAAAAATTGAACTGTCTTCATTTTACTCCTCCTTCCCTTTCTGTGTTTCATAGATTTCACGGTAAACGGTATTGTTGGCAACCAAGTCTGCATGCGTACCTTGACCAATCAATCGTCCTTGATCTAGAACCAAGATCTTGTCTGCATGGACAACCGAGCTAATCTTTTGCGCGATGATAATAGTTGTCGTTCCCTTCAAGTCCTTATTCAAGGCTTCTTGAACAAGGCGCTCTGACTTAGCATCCAAGGCTGAGGTCGAATCGTCAAAAATCAGAATACGTGGATTGCTGACAATCCCACGCGCAATCGACATCCTTTGCTTTTGCCCACCAGAGAAATTGGTTCCCCGTTCCTCAACCGGACTTTCAAAGGTTTTCTCCATACGATGAATGAATTCGCTGGCTTGGGCAATATTAGCTGCGCGTTCCATTTCAAATAGAGTAGCATCTCCCTTACCCTGTCTCAAGTTATCTGCAATCGTTCCACTGAAGAGAATGGCACGTTGGAGAACGATGGAAACTGTTTTACGCAGGGTTCCTTCACTCACTTCTCGAATATCCTTGCCTCCGATTTTGATAGCCCCTTCCTGCGGGTCAAAGAGACGTGGAATCAATTGAGCCAAAGTTGATTTTCCTGCACCAGTGGCTCCAACTACACCAACCATCTGACCAGGTTCAATAGTAAAGCTCACATCTTTCAGCATCGGTTCCTTGTCCATTGGATAGGTAAAGGTCACATTTTCAAAGCTAAGACTGCCGACCAACTCTTCATCTGGCATATCCTTGAAGGTCATGGCTGGCTCTGCATCAAGAATTTCTCGAATACGACGCATAGAAATCATAGCACGACTGACAGAATTTCCCAAAAATCCAACCATAACAATGGTAAAGATAATCTGGCTTAGGTAATTGACAAAGGAAGCAATGGAGCCAACAACTGACGGATCCGACTGAACCATCCCCGCAACTAGCCAAATAGAGAGGAATACCGCCCCATAACCAACCAACATCATAAAAGGTTCCACTACTGAAAAGGCATAACCAATGTAAAGGTTTTGACCAAGAAGCTCATCTGAAGCCTCCGTAAACTTAGCAAATTGCTCTTTTTCTTGGACAAAGGACTTGACCACACGAACACCGCGCAGATTTTCCTTAGCAATGGCATTGATGCGTTCAAGCAGGGTTTGAAACTTGGCAAAACGAGGACCCATCATCCCCATCATGACAGCAGTCAAACCAAAAATTAAGATCACCATGAGAACAATCACCCACCACAGAGAAGGTAGGGTTTGAACCGCCAGGATAAACGAACCGATGAACAAGAGGGGAAGTCTGAAAAGAATTTGAAAGGTCATCATTACGACGTTCTGAATCTGGTTGATATCATTTGTCATGCGAACGACTAGATTTCCCGCATTAAATTGTTCAATATTAGCATAAGAAAAGGTTTGGATTTTACGGAAGGCATCCTCTCGAAGGTCAGATGAAACTCCTTGGGCAATATAGGCTGCGAGGACAACGTTGAGCCCACCAGCAACCAGACCGACCAAAGCCACACTAATCAACCAAGCCCCGATACTATAAATAGCTTCATATTTCCCAGCAAGTAGGGCGTCTAAGACTTCCTGCAGATAACGCGGTTGCAAAAGTGAACTAGCAACCATCAAGCCTGTCATCAGAAGCGAAGCCAAGGCCTGCCACTTGTAGGTTTTTATTTTCTGAATCAGCATACTTTCTCCTTAAAAAATAGACAAAAGGGAGCGACAATGTGTCAGCTCCTTTTCATTCTGTTTGTGTGATGCTATTCTAGCAAAAAAGTGGGGACTTGTCAAAGAAGTATCCTTGATACAGCTAGAATGACAAGTAATTCATTCTTTATAATTTTTGTTTTAACTCGACCAAGACATTCATAGCCTGCATAGGTGTCATATTGTAAATATCTAGTTTAGCTAATTCTGCTAGGATAGGATGCACTGCAGGCGTGTCAAATAGTGAAATTTGTTCTGAGACAGTACTTGTTTGTTTCATAGGAGCAGGACTTTCTGTCCCTTGATTCTCTAACTGAGTCAAAATCTTATCCGCCCTTGCTAAAAGGTCTGCTGGCAAGCCAGCAATCTTGGCAACATGAATACCATAGGATTTATCAGCTGGACCTGGTTCAATCTTGTGAAGGAAGGTAACCTGCCCACCCTGCTCCAAAGTTGCCACGTGGACATTGACCAAGTGTTCCAAGCTGGACTCCAGACTGGTCAACTCATGGTAGTGGGTCGCAAAGAGGGTCTTGGCTCCGATATGCTCATGGATGTATTCGATGATGGACTGAGCAAGAGCCATACCATCATAAGTTGCAGTTCCCCGTCCCAATTCATCAAAGAGAATGAGAGAGTTCTTGGTCGCATGCGAAATGGCATTGTTGGCCTCCATCATCTCCACCATGAAGGTTGATTGACCTGAAACCAAGTCGTCTGCTGCTCCGATACGGGTAAAGATTGCATCAAAAATCGGTAAATGGGCGCTTTCTGCTGGCACATAAGAACCCAACTGAGCCATAACCGCCGTCATGGCTAACTGACGCATGTAGGTTGACTTTCCGCTCATATTGGGCCCCGTAATCAGTTGAATACTGGTATCTTCTGCCATCTGAATCGTATTTGGAATATAGGTCTGAGCCCCCATAACCTTTTCAACGACAGCATGGCGCCCTTTCTGGATATCAATTCGCGAATCCTCTCCGAACTCTGGCCGAATCAAATGCTGGGTTTCAGCCACAACCGCCAGACTCTGTAAGACATCAACTGTCGCAATTCCTTGAGCTAGAGCCTGCAAACGCTGGATATACTTACTGACTTCCTCACGGATGCGCATAAAAATTTCATACTCTAGGTTTGCTGACTTTTCACGCGCCTCCAGCATATCTCCTTCGATACGGGCTAATTCTTCGGTTCCAAAACGTTCTGAGTTTTTCAGCGTCGCCTTGCGGAAAAAGTGAGCTGGCACATTTCCCAGTTGCGAATTGGTCACATGGAAATAGTAGCCATCCTTTTTATTGTAGTCAATCTTGAGCGTACTGATACCAGAATTTTCTCGCTCCTTTGATTCAATTTCAGCAATCCAGCCAGTCCCTTCTCTGAGAACGCGACGGTACTTGTCTAAGGTCTCATCAAATCCAGTTCGGATAATTCCCCCATCTGTAATCACATGAGGAGCTTCAGGAGCAATCGCTGCGCTAATCAAACTCTCCAACTCAGGGATTCCATCCAGTTGTTCAATGAGATAGGCTAGAGCAGGTTGCTCCATCCCTTCTAAAATCGCACGAATCCTTGGCACACTAGACAAGGTGGTCGCCAACTGCAAGAGATCCTTGGGATTGGTTTTGCCAAAAGAAACACGACTAGCCAAGCGCTCAATATCATAAACACCCTTGAGACTGTCTGTCAAATCACTACGCTCAAAGAAATGGTCGAGAAAGACCTGCACCACTTCTTGACGTTGGATAATTCGTTCCTTATCAATCAAGGGGCGATGAATCCAAGACCGCAAGAGACGCATACCCATGGCTGTTTTGGTTTCATCCAAAAGCCAGAAAAGACTGCCTTGCTTCTTGCCTGAACGAGCATTCTCAACCAAATCCAGACTAGCCTTGGTCGCATAATCCATCTGCAAGAAATCCTTGATTTCATAGCGGATAACAGGTTTGAGGTGGTTCAATTCCCTCATCTGAGTCCGATGAACATACTGGAGCAATTTACTAGATGCCGCTTGCTCCACAGATGCCAATCGTGAATCCAGTAAATGAAGGTCTTCAAAGCCTTCTTTTTCATATGAAAGCACCAGATTCATCTGACGACTGAGGATTTGTTCTTCTTCCTCAGACAAGTCATAACCCAGCACCACTTCTCGCGCCTTGAGATTACGGATTTCCCCACAAACCAGCGTGAAATCCAAAAGACCTGTCACATAAAAGTCACCCGTCACCAGGTCCATATAAGCTAAGCCAAATTGATTGCCATCTCGATCTATAGCAACCAAGAAGTTGTTCTGACTGTCTGGCTTACTGCTATCGACCACTGTCCCTGGCGTAATGACCTGAACAACCTCTCGTTTCACAACCCCAACTGCTTGTTTAGGATCTTCCATCTGCTCTGCGATAGCTACCTTATAGCCCTGCTCAATCAAGACATCTATATACTGCTGGGCAGAATGATAGGGGACACCCGCCATAGGAATCGGATTGTCGGCATTCTTGTTGCGACTCGTTAAGGAAATTTCCAGAATCTGCGCAGCATTGACCGCATCCTCATAAAATAATTCATAAAAATCACCCATCCGAAAGAGCAAAAACGCATCTGGATATTGCTTTTTAATATCCACATACTGTTGCATGCCGGGTGATAGCTTCTCTGTCGCCATTTTCCGTCTCTCCTTGTCAAAAATAAGTCTTGAGAGCGACTCTCAAGACCTTACTTATCTTTCATCAAATCTAGCAAACGATCTTCCATGAGTTTGGCAACGTGCTGGTCTCGACAAATAACCAATAAGGTATTGGCACCAGCAACTGTTCCTAAAATCCATTCATCCTTGTTTGCATCTACAATATTTGCCAAAACAGAGGCTTCTCCCAATTTGGTATGAAGTACCAAGGTAAACTCTGCTCTTGCAACACCTTCTAAATGATGAGACAAAAATTCAACCAAATCAATCTTTTCTGTCTCATTTGCTAGTACATAATACACCATATCATTTTTCTTGACCTTGGTCAAGCCGATTTCGCGCAAATCACGAGACAGGGTTGTCTGCGTCACAAAAACATTGTGCGCCTCCAACCGATCTTGAATTTCTTTTTGTGTACTTAATTTCTCCTCAGTAATCATTTTTTTTATTAACTGATGACGATCTCTTTTTCTCATAAAATCCTCTTATATGCATATTTATAACTAATTTTATAACTATATTATACCAAAAAAATAGGAGATTTCAAAAATTTTTTCTTCTTTCTTTAAAATTGTGATAAAATAGTAGAAAAGTCCAAAAAGGAGCTCTTAATGAATACAAAAGAATTGATTGCTAGCGAATTGGCTAGCGTCATTGATAGCCTGGACCAAGAGGCTATTTTAAATTTACTGGAAACCCCTAAAAACTCAGAAATGGGAGACATTGCTTTCCCTGCTTTTTCTCTTGCTAAAGTCGAACGTAAAGCGCCTCAAATGATTGCGGCTGAACTGGCTGAAAAAATTAACAGTCAAGCCTTTGAAAAGGTAGTTGCAACAGGACCTTACGTTAACTTTTTCCTTGATAAATCTGCCATTTCTGCTCAAGTATTGCAAGCTGTTATCACTCAAAAAGAACACTATGCTGACCAAACTATTGGCAAACAAGAAAATGTTGTTATCGACATGTCTAGTCCCAATATCGCTAAACCATTTTCTATTGGTCACCTACGCTCAACTGTTATCGGAGATAGCTTGTCACATATTTTCCAAAAAATCGGTTATCAAACGGTCAAGGTCAACCATTTGGGAGACTGGGGTAAACAGTTTGGGATGTTGATTGTTGCCTACAAAAAATGGGGCGACGAAGAAGCTGTAAAAGCTCATCCAATCGATGAACTTCTTAAACTCTATGTCCGCATCAACGCTGAGGCTGAAAATGACCCTAGCTTGGATGAAGAAGCACGCGAATGGTTCCGTAAACTTGAAAATGGAGACGAGGAAGCTCTTGCACTTTGGCAATGGTTCCGTGATGAAAGTTTGGTGGAATTTAACCGCCTTTACAATGAATTGCAAGTCGAATTTGACAGCTACAATGGAGAAGCCTTCTACAACGATAAGATGGATTCAGTTGTAGACCTTCTTTCTGAAAAAGGCCTTCTTGTTGAGTCAGAAGGTGCCCAAGTTGTGAATCTTGAGAAATATGGAATTGAACATCCAGCCCTTATTAAGAAATCTGATGGTGCAACTCTCTATATTACACGTGACTTGGCTGCAGCCCTTTACCGTAAAAACGAATACCAATTTGCTAAATCTATCTACGTAGTTGGTCAAGAGCAATCTGCCCACTTTAAACAGCTCAAAGCTGTCTTGCAAGAGATGGGCTACGACTGGAGTAACGACATTACTCACGTTCCTTTTGGTTTGGTTACAAAAGAAGGGAAGAAACTCTCTACCCGTAAAGGGAATGTCATCCTGCTAGAGCCTACTGTTGCAGAGGCTGTTAGTCGTGCCAAGGCCCAAATCGAAGCTAAAAATCCTGAACTTGAAAATAAAGATCAGGTAGCGCATGCTGTTGGGGTTGGAGCCATTAAATTCTATGACCTCAAGACTGACCGTACAAACGGATATGACTTCGACCTAGAAGCTATGGTATCCTTCGAGGGTGAAACTGGACCTTACGTTCAATATGCCTACGCTCGTATCCAATCTATCTTACGCAAAGCCGATTTCAAACCAGAAACAGCTAGCAACTACAGCCTGAATGATGCTGAAAGCTGGGAAATCATTAAACTTATCCAAGACTTCCCACGTATTATCAACCGTGCAGCGGATAACTTTGAACCTTCTATCATTGCTAAATTTGCAATTAGCCTGGCTCAAGCCTTCAACAAGTACTATGCACATACACGCATCTTGGATGAAAGCCCAGAACGCGACAGCCGTCTAGCCCTCAGCTACGCAACAGCAGTCGTTCTCAAAGAAGTCCTTCGCTTGCTCGGAGTAGAAGCGCCAGAGAAGATGTAAATCACCAAAGTTACTTGATTGCAAAGCAATCTAAGTAACTAACGCCAAATCCTGTCAGGAATTTGGCTAGGCACTTCACTAGTAAAGAAACATAAATATTATCGATTTATGTTTCTTTACGTCGTAACCAGAGACACTTGCCTAAACGCTTCACTAAATTGGTCAACCAAATCTATTAATTGGCTTAGTGGCTGGTGGCAATCTTCAAGTCACTAGAATGCAAGGCAATCTAAGCAACGAATGTCAAACCCTATCAGGGATTTGGTTAGGCGCTTCACTAATTCAATCTACTCACTACTACTTCTTTATCATACAGGGAGATATTCTATGAGCCAATATGCTTATATCCTCGTTGTAATTAGCTTGGTGTTCCTTTTTCTGCTCAATAAGTACGAGAAGGAGAGACTTCAAAGGCTCTACCAAGAACAACTTTTGAAGGATGAAACATTTAGGACTGATATCAAAGAGAAAATTCACACGACTGAAAATATCAATGATGTCATTGCTTACATCAATAAAACTTATCATCTGGGAATGTTGCTATCAAAAGACATTACAGATCAATTGAAATAAACCGAGCTATTCTTTTAAGGAATATAAAAACCGAGCCTGAGAGTTTAATACTTAGGCTCTGTTTTTGTATATTTTTCAAGTAACAAAGCTACCACTCCCCAGCAATGCAAGTGCAAAATCCCCTAGAATGTGATAAAATAAAAAGAGAACTCTATCAAGGAGGAAAACATGAAAAAACAAACCATCGCCGTCTTGGGGCCTGGTTCTTGGGGAACTGCCCTTTCACAAGTCTTAAATGACAATGGACACGAGGTACGTATTTGGGGAAATCTTCCCGAGCAAATCAATGAAATTAATACCTATCATACTAACAAGCACTACTTTAAAGATGTCGTTCTAGATGAAAATATCATTGCCTACACTGACTTAGCAGAGGCACTGAAAGATGTAGATGCGATTTTGTTTGTTGTCCCAACAAAAGTGACACGACTTGTTGCCCAACAAGTTGCAAAAACCTTAGACCATAAGGCTATCATCATGCACGCATCAAAGGGATTAGAGCCTGATAGCCATAAACGATTATCAACCATCCTTGAAGAAGAAATTCCTGAACACCTCCGTAGTGATATCGTCGTTGTTTCAGGTCCTAGTCATGCAGAAGAGACCATTGTGCGTGACCTAACTTTAATCACTGCTGCTTCTAAAGATTTACAAACAGCTCAATACGTTCAGGAGCTCTTTAGCAATCACTACTTCCGACTTTATACCAATACGGATGTTATCGGGGTCGAAACCGCTGGTGCTCTCAAAAATATTATTGCTGTCGGTGCTGGAGCCTTACATGGTCTGGGATTTGGTGACAATGCCAAGGCAGCCATCATCGCTCGAGGCTTGGCAGAAATAACCCGCCTAGGGGTAGCACTCGGGGCCAGTCCACTGACCTATAGTGGTTTATCTGGTGTAGGAGATTTGATTGTAACAGGAACCTCCATCCACTCTCGTAACTGGAGAGCTGGAGATGCTCTCGGACGAGGAGAATCTCTAGCTGATATCGAAGCCAATATGGGCATGGTGATTGAAGGAATCTCAACGACTCGAGCAGCCTATGAACTAGCGCAAGAACTTGGAGTCTATATGCCAATTACACAGGCCATTTACCAAGTTATCTACCACGGAACCAATATCAAAGATGCCATTTATGACATCATGAACAATGAATTTAAAGCAGAAAATGAGTGGTCTTAACCCTCTAGAGAAAGGATTCTTATGACATCAAAAGTTAGAAAGGCAGTCATCCCTGCCGCTGGGCTTGGAACTCGATTTTTACCAGCAACAAAGGCCCTTGCTAAAGAAATGTTACCAATTGTAGATAAACCAACTATCCAGTTTATCGTAGAAGAAGCTCTTAAATCAGGTATTGAAGATATTCTGGTTGTTACTGGTAAATCAAAACGTTCTATTGAAGACCACTTTGACTCAAACTTTGAGCTTGAATACAACCTCAAAGAAAAAGGCAAGCATGACTTGCTCAAATTGGTAGACGAAACAACTGGCATTCGCCTTCACTTTATCCGTCAAAGCCATCCTCGTGGTCTTGGAGATGCTGTCTTACAAGCAAAAGCTTTTGTGGGGAATGAACCCTTCGTTGTCATGCTTGGTGACGACCTAATGGATATCACAGATGACCACGCTGTTCCTTTGACAAAACAATTGATGAACGATTACGAGACAACTCACGCATCAACAATTGCTGTTATGCCTGTTCCTCATGAAGACGTTTCAGCATATGGAGTTATCGCTCCTCAAGGTGAAGGAATTAATGGTCTCTATAGCGTCGAAACTTTCGTAGAAAAACCAGCTCCAGAAGATGCTCCAAGTGATTTGGCAATCATCGGACGCTATCTGCTCACACCAGAAATTTTTGAGATCCTCGAAAATCAAGCTCCCGGTGCTGGAAATGAAATCCAGCTTACCGACGCTATTGATACACTTAATAAAACACAACGTGTTTTCGCCCGTGAATTTACAGGAGCTCGTTACGACGTTGGGGATAAGTTTGGCTTTATGAAAACATCTATTGACTACGCTCTCAAGCACCCACAAGTCAAAGATGACTTGAAAGATTACCTTATCCAACTTGGAAAAGAATTGGCTGAGAGGGAATAGAATTAGTTTCCAGTTAATAAATTAAGTCTCCAGCAAGTTGACTCTGGAGACTTAATTATTTTACAAATTTACATACAATTTAAAGATTTATGAGATATGTCTCTAAATCTACCAACTCAACTTCGGTCCTTAATGATGGATTACAGATTTTCAATCAAAAATCGATTTGAAGTTTTAATGATATTTGCTATTTTGGGGACGTCTAAATCATCTGTATACAGAAAATGTTTTTCCTTTTCCTTATTTTTAGCTAGAAACTCACTTCTTGCTTGTATTGATAAGTTGCCCACTCTTTCAATTTCTTTTCTAGAACCATCCCTATCTTTCAAGGTTTTTTCTTCGGCCATTAAGACACAATATTTTAGACCAATTTGTTTTTCTTTTAAGAAAGAAGCAATTTTCTTCAGTTGGTATTCAAAAATGACATACTCTATTACGACAGAGATGCCTCGAGTTATAAAATTATTGGTCAAGCTGATGATATTGTCCCAAAACAAATCCATGTAATAGCCTTCATCTTCCCAAGGAGCCACGAGTCCTCCTTTAATCATTAAATAAATCATGTCGCCTTCAATTACTGCACTTTTCTTAAAAGAATAGGCCAACTCCTTACTGACTGTGCTTTTCCCAACGCCTGGGGGGCCTGAAATAATGTAAACACAATTTTCCAACTTTACACCTCTTTTATTCTAATAATTCTTCAATCAATTTCTAATATTATAACATTTTCTATTTTTAAAATATATAACAAGACTGATACAACACTATATTCTAGAAACTTACGATACAAAAGAAATAAAAAAGCACACCATTCTCAATTTTCTGCAAAAAAACCTTTTTACAAATGACTTCTTCGCGATAGAATGGGCGCTCACTTTCTCAAATCATCTACACACAAAGACTTATTTTTAGAGCTATGTTGTTTCGAATGGTTTCAAATCACATTAAAAGCTACTCATTTTTAAGTAGCTTTTTTCTTATTCAAGTTTACATATTAGCCGTCACAACACCATTCCCTTGTAGAAAAGCAAGACTGCGAGTCCTACTAACAAGACTACCGCTACCAGTCTCTGACTATCTCTATACATCCGTCTTTCGCCTCGGACTGGAAAGATAACTGCTAGAAATGCACCACCGACTGCACCACCGATATGACCTGCTAGGCTGATTCCTGGAATCAGAACACTTCCAATAATGTTAACCACAAAAAGAGTCAGATAAGATTGACCCAACTGCTGGATATAAGGATTGCGAGTTGCATAGCGAAGAACAATAATTGCAGCAAATAGCCCATAAAGAGAGGTAGAGGCTCCTGCAGCTAAGGATTTGGGACTAAATACAAAAACAAAGAGATTACCCATCATTCCTGATAAAAGATAGAGGAAGAAAAACTTCTTGGATCCGAAAATCTCCTCTACTTGCCTACCAAGATAATATAGCGAAAGCATATTGACAATGAAATGTTCCCACCCAATATGAACAAAAATGGCAGAGAAGAGACGCCAAACCTGCTCAGGAAAGAGGCGAATAGCCGGCCCATACATGGCTCCAAATCGAAATAATGTATCCGCCCTGTCAAAGTCTCCACCTGTAGTCACCAGCATTAATAGAAACACCAAGGCCGTCACTAAAAGGAAGAAACTCGTCACAGGGTAACGTCTATCAAAGATTTCCTTCATCAATCAGAACCTCCTGAACAGGAATATCATGCTTTTCAGGTATAAAGTCCTGAATTTGACAAGGATAAACCGTACTCAAAGTATGACCAGAAAAATGTTCCAGATAGCGGTCATAATAGCCTCCACCGTATCCTATCCGATACCCTTTCGTCGTAAAAATTAAGCCAGGAACATGAATCAAATCAATCTGGGAAGCATCCACCACTTCCAAATCCCCCTGTGGCTCCAGTAGGCCAAAGGAAGTTTTTACCAACTGCTGCGGATCATAGACTACAAAGTCCATGCGCCCCTTGGGATAGGTTTTAGGTATCAGAACCTTCTTGCCGTCCTTCAACGCCTGCTCAATCAATTCCTGCGTTTGAAATTCGTGAGGAAAAGAGAGGTAGCTTGCGATGACCTTAGCTTCTTGGTAAAAGGGGTGTTGTAACAATCGCTCGGTTAAAGCTTGGTCTATAGCCTGTTTTTGCTCTTGAGATATAGCCTTCATTTCTTGCAAGACTTGCTTACGTAATTCCGATTTCATAGACAATCCCTCTACTCTGCTGCCTTCTTTTTCAGGAAACTAGAGACCGCATCCACCCCAATAGCTAAGGCTTCTTCCTTAGGACTCATCTGAGGGTGATGAAGGGCGTAGGGACTATCGATACCTAGCCAAAACATCACGCCATCAACCTTTGAAAGGAGGTAACCAAAGTCCTCACCTGTCATAGCAGGCTCAATATCAATCAACTCAATTCCGTCTTTTTCTTCAAAGAAGTCCATCAGTTCACGCGCCAAGGCTGGATTGTTCTCAACAGGCAAGTAACCACCTTGTTTGAGTTCGACTTCGACTTCCATATCAAAGGCTGCTGCAACTCCTTCTGCAACTGTTTTGACCCGCTTTTGCACCAAGAGACTCATATCTTGAGTCAAGGCCCGAATAGTTCCATGTAAAAAGGCTGTGTCTGTGATGACATTGTTGGTTGTTCCGGCTTGGAAAAGACCAAAGGTCACCACTGCTCCCTCGATTGGATTAACATTGCGGCTGACAACTGACTGCACCTGGGTCACAAAGTAACTAGCCGCCACCAAGGCGTCATTAGCTTCATGTGGAAAGGCTGCGTGTCCTCCTTTGCCTTTGAAACGAATCTTCACCTCGCAAGTCCCAGCAAAGAGTGTATGGGTATTGGTCGCAATCTGACCAACCTTCAAATCCGGCCGAACATGGAGACCATAAAACTGGTCTGGTAGCCAGTCTCCAAAAGCGCCATCCTCATACATGAGCATACCACCAGCTTCATTTTCTTCCGCAGGTTGAAAAAGGAAGAGCAGATTATTTTTCGGTTGCTCCTCAAGGGCGCTCTCAAGACAGCCCAAGGCAATAGTCATATGAAAATCATGGCCACAGGCATGCATCCGACCTTGATGTTGAGAAGCGAAAGGGAATCCTGTTTGTTCAACGATAGGCAGACCATCAATATCTGTTCTCCAACCAATAGTACGCTCTGGCTGACTTCCCTGCAAATAAACCAAAATACCTGTCCGCCAAGTCCGAACTTGGACAAACTCCTTGCCCGCAGTCAATTTTTCAATCACATCTAGCAAATAAGCCTGAGTCTTGAACTCCTCCAATCCAATCTCTGGAATCTGGTGCAAATCTCGTCTTGTTTGAATCAAATCTAACATCTATCTATCCTCCTATATAGCAGAAAGAGGCTGGAAAAGAGTTCCGCCTCTATTTTTCTTTTACAATTACAAGGTACGAAGCGCATCTTCTAGCGCTGTTTTTTGTTGGGTTTGGGCATCAATCTCTTTGATGATACGAGCTGGAACACCTGCTACTACCACGTTTTCTGGGACATCTTGGGTAACAATAGCTCCTGCTGCGACAACTGAACCACTACCGATTTGGACTCCTTCGATAACTACTGCATTGGCACCGATGAGAACATTGTCTCCAACACGGACTGGTTCTGCGCTAGCTGGCTCAATCACACCTGCAAGAACCGCACCTGCACCAACGTGACTGTTTTTCCCAACGATGGCACGGCCACCAAGGATAGCCCCCATATCAATCATGGTCCCTGCACCGATTTCAGCACCGATATTGATGACTGCTCCCATCATGATAACAGCATTGTCACCAATTTCAACCTGGTCACGGATAATGGCACCCGGCTCAATACGAGCATTGATAGCACGTTTGTCTAGCAAAGGAACTGCAGAATTACGAGCATCTTGCTCGACAACATAATCTTGATTTTCTACCAAACCATCGAGAAGAGGAGCCACATCTTTCCAGTCTCCAAATAGGACATTCCCTAGTTTGACAACAGAGCTAGGTACAGCAGTCGCGAGTTGTCCCTCAAAGGTTACTTTAACACTGGTTTTCTTTTCAGCATTGGCGATAAATTGAATAATTTCTTGTGCGTTCATTTTTGTAGCAGTCATAGGCGCCTCCTAGTTCATTTTAATGATACCTATTCTACCAAAAAAGGCCTCAAATTTGAAGCCTTTTTGTTTGTTTTTAGGTATGATTTTTAGGGATGTGAGATAAAACGTGCTGTCGGTAAAAGCAAGCCCCTACCGATACAACCTAAAAACACTCTTCACAACTATCTCCCCGTGTTTTATTGACTATTCTAGTATAGCACACTTTTAGAATTAAGAAAAGACTTTTTATTTACTTTCTTTCGCTTCTTCTATCGATAAGAAAATCATAGGCAAAATAATCAAGGCCATAGCTAGAAGGAGGGACCAATCCACTACCAAGCCTAAAAACAAAACACTCAAAAGGGCAGAAGAGAGAGGTTCACTGGCACTAATAACGGAAACCACCAAAGGAGAAACCAAGGAAACAGCCTTCATGGAAATAAAAAAGGCAAAAGCCGTCCCAAAGAAAGCAATAATGAGACAAATCAAGATACTCCAAATATCCAGAGTAAAGGAAAGCTGGTAAACCGGCGAAAGGACATTGCTAAATAAACCTGCCAAAATCATCCCCCACCCAACCGTAGGTACAAAACCATAGCGCTTCGCGAAAGGTTGGGGCAAGATAACATTAAACATGACACCCATGGCACTCAGCAGACCTGTTATAAGAGCTAGCGGTGTCATGGATAACTGAGAGAGATCGCCTTTTGTCGCCATCAGGCAAACGCCCAGCATGGCAATCAAAACATAGAAAATAGCACTTTTTGACGCTCGTTTTTTATAAATTAAGCGATTGTAAAAGAGGATAAAGACAGGACTTATAAACTGTAAAATAGTCGCTGTCGCTGCATTAGAATATTCTACGCAGAGGTAGAAAAAATACTGGACTGAAAAAATCCCCAAAATAGCATAGGCTAAAAAGGGCAGGTAATTTTTCTTATCTCGCCAAATATCTAGCACTTGTGACTTTAATTGCATTGCAGACCAAATGAGCACAAGACTCCCTGCCAGTGTCAAACGCATAGAGGTAATCCAGCCCGAAGACACCTGATAATGAGTAAAGAAGTACTCTCCTAAAATTCCACAGATTCCCCATATTAAGCCAGATAGGAGCGAATAAATGGTTCCTTTAACAATCTTTTTCTGATACTGATTCATACCTTTATTGTAACACGAAAGGAAAAAAGAAAAAAGTGGCAATCAATACCACTTTCCTATCTTCTACTATTTGATTGTGTTGATGATGAACTTGATGTACTGCTAGAACTACTACTTGAGCTACTACTTGAGCTTGGTGTAGATGAGAAACTACCAATAATACTTGACCAAGCGTTTTGGTAATCTGCTTCGCTTCCTCCAATAGCAAAGTGATAGCTTGTTGTAGGAGCTCCCGCCTTATTAGCCCAATAGCTCGTTACAGTAGAACCTGAAAGATCAAGTGTTTTTCCATTAACGGATACTTTGCCTGGTTTCTGTCCTGTAGATCTGAGGACCTGAGATTGGGTCACACTAGAATCAAGATTAAAGCGCTCATTGCCCCAAACACCAGGCTCAGCCTGTTGGATAGCATTGACCAAGTAAGCCATATATTTGGCATTTCGATAATGCCCAGCCCCCTTAGCCATTGGGCGGTTGTCATCATGCCCTAGCCAACCACCTAGAGTCAATCTTGGTGTTGAAAGCATGAGCCACATATTTTCATCTTCATTGGTTGTACCAGTCTTACCAATCCAGTCTGCACGAGCTAAGCTTGAATTGATAGAAGCCAAATCCGTTTGGAAACTTGAAGTAATCCGAGAGGAAATCACCTCACGAAGCAAACTCTGCATAATTGTTGCCGTTGCCTTCGAGTACACTTGAACTGGCTTGTCTTGGAATTCATAGATTACTCTACCGTCAGGTGATTCAATCTTAGAAATCACATGTTTCTGATGGTAGACACCGTTATTGGCAATTGTTTGATAACCATTAGTATGCTGGGCAACTGTGACTTCAATCCCACCGCCCATAGGCAGACTTTCGATACCGTACTCCGGAATCTCGTAACCCATTTTCTCCATGTAACCCTTGACATCTACACCCTTCTCACGAAGCATGCGATAGGTCCAATAGGCTGGGATATTCCACGAATAGTTCAGGGCTTCACCCAGGGTCATCATGCCTGTACCTGGACTATTTACATACATGATAGGGTTTCCATTAGAAAATTTTGTCGGATAATTGGACAAGATACTAGCACTTCCCATCAAACCTTGGTCAATAGCAATACCGTAGGCCAACAAAGGCTTGGTTGTAGAGGCTGGCGAGCGCTTTGTGTCAAAGGCGTGATTGTTTTGGTTTGTCTGATAATTACGACCACCAACGAAGCCTAGAACAGCCCCCGTTTTATTGTCCATCAAAACATTCCCTACTTCAGGCTGCCCAGTCGAATCATCTACCAAACGACCGTAGTTAGCAACTGCATTTTGCATGGCTGTATGGATTTTTTTATTGATTGTTGTCGTGATTTTATAGCCGCCATTACTTAGTTCCTGCTCAGCTCTCTCATGATAGGCCTTTTGAATCGACTCGTTTTTCAACTCTTG
This sequence comes from Streptococcus mitis, assembly GCF_905187495.1. GTDB lineage: Bacteria > Bacillota > Bacilli > Lactobacillales > Streptococcaceae > Streptococcus > Streptococcus mitis_CU. Next base: position 22,303 of record NZ_CAJJIB010000045.1, read on the forward strand.
ACTAGAGACATTGTCCTGTTGAACCAAATAATCATACACACGGTCTGTCGCTTCAGCCATAGCCGTAAAGTAAAGGTAATCTCTCGAAACAGCATTGACAGTTCCTGATGGCAAGAAGTCTTGTTTGAGATTATAATCCTTGTACTGGTCGTATTCTTCCTGAGTCAGATCACCCGTACGGTACATGTTGTAGAGAACATCCTTGGCCCGCTTCAAACCAAGTTCTAAGTCTTCATCACTTTTTAACTCTCCAGTATTTTCATAAGGGGAATAAGTAATCGGACTCTGTGGCAAACCTGCTAGGAAGGCAGCTTGAGGAATACTCAGCTTGTTAGCATCGATACCGAAAATCCCTTCAGCAGCTTGCTGGGCACCAGCAATATTCTGCCCTTTATGATTTCGACCAAAGGGAGCAACATTGAGATAAGTAGTCAAGATTTCATCCTTACTCATGCTGCGTTCCAAGGCAAGGGCATCAACAATTTCTGTAGCCTTACGAGCCAAAGTCGGAGCATCTCCAACCACTTGTTGTTTGATTAACTGTTGGGTCAAGGTCGAGCCCCCGCTAGATGAGCCCAAACCTGCAAAGGTTCCCAAAGTCGCCCGAATCACAGCTTTTGGCACAACCCCATTATGTTCAAGAAAATGTTCGTCCTCAGTTGCAACGATAGCCTTTTTGAGATTGTCCGATATTTCCTCAGATGAGACAGAAGTTCTCAGTAAATCACTCTCGATAGAAGCAATGACACTCCCATCTGCATAAACAATTTCTGAGATAGAAGAAATATTTTTAACCTGCTTGACCAAGTCCTCCGATTGGGGAACCTTAGCCTTGTCAAACAAAGCAACTCCATAACCAAGAGCTACACCAGCACCAAAAAGTCCACCGATAAAGCCTAGAATAAAGAGAGTATTCAAAATTCCCTTGATAGCAGCTAAAATGCTACCTAAGATAGCCAGAACTTTCCCACCTGTCCCATCCGACTTCTTCTCTTCTGAGACTTTCTCTGATTTTTTATGATTTATTTTTGATTTTACTAGCTGGAAAAATTCCAGCATTTTTCGTTTTAATTCATTTAATTGATTTTGCATGGATTTCCTCACTCTATCTATTATACCATAAAAGGTAAACTTTCAATAAAATAGCCACTTTCTTCCTTATTCTACTAGGCTATTGCCCAAGTTTGTGATACAATAGTTAGAAACAATATTTTTAAAAAGGAGAAAAGACACATGCACATTTTTGATGAGCTAAAAGAGCGTGGTTTGATTTTTCAAACGACTGATGAAGAAGCTTTGCGTAAAGCCCTAGAAGAAGGTCAAGTTTCTTATTATACTGGCTACGATCCAACTGCTGACAGCCTTCACTTAGGCCACCTTGTCGCAATCTTGACAAGTCGTCGCTTGCAGCTAGCAGGTCACAAACCTTATGCGCTCGTTGGCGGTGCTACAGGTCTCATCGGAGATCCGTCCTTCAAAGATGCTGAACGTAGTCTCCAAACAAAAGACACAGTAGATGGCTGGGTCAAGTCTATCCAAGGACAACTTTCTCGTTTTCTTGACTTTGAAAATGGGGAAAACAAGGCTGTCATGGTCAACAACTACGACTGGTTTGGCAGCATCAGCTTCATTGATTTCCTCCGTGATATCGGAAAATACTTTACTGTCAACTACATGATGAGCAAGGAGTCTGTGAAAAAACGGATTGAAACAGGAATTTCTTACACTGAGTTCGCTTACCAAATCATGCAAGGTTACGACTTCTTCGTCCTTAACCAAGACCACAACGTAACGCTTCAAATCGGTGGTTCTGACCAGTGGGGAAATATGACAGCTGGTACTGAATTGCTTCGTCGTAAAGCTGATAAGACTGGTCACGTTATCACTGTACCACTGATTACCGATGCAACTGGTAAGAAATTTGGTAAATCAGAAGGAAACGCAGTCTGGCTCAATCCTGAAAAGACTTCTCCATACGAAATGTACCAATTCTGGATGAACGTTATGGACGCTGACGCTGTTCGCTTCTTGAAGATCTTTACTTTCTTGTCACTCGATGAGATTGAAGACATCCGTAAACAATTTGAAGCAGCTCCACACGAACGTTTGGCACAAAAAGTCTTGGCTCGTGAAGTCGTTACTCTTGTTCACGGAGAAGAAGCTTACAAAGAAGCTCTTAACATCACTGAGCAACTCTTTGCAGGAAACATCAAAAATCTTTCTGTTAAAGAGCTCAAACAAGGACTTCGTGGAGTGCCAAACTACCAAGTTCAAGCAGATGAAAATCACAATATTGTGGAACTGCTCGTCTCATCTGGTGTGGTTAACTCAAAACGCCAAGCCCGTGAAGACGTCCAAAACGGAGCTATCTACGTCAACGGCGACCGCATCCAAGACCTTGACTATGTCTTGAGTGACGCAGATAAGTTAGAGAACGAACTGACTGTTATCCGTCGTGGAAAGAAAAAATACTTTGTTTTGACTTACTAAACTATTCAACATTTATCTATAAACAAAGGAGTTATCCTCGAGAAAGGTAACTCCTTTTTGCTGTTAATAAATCTCATCTATCTATTTTTAATAGACAGACTACGCAGTACAATGCGCAAGGTTGTTAGATTATGTAAGATAGAGAGATTTGAAGGACTGAGCCAATTAAATAAGCCAAAGCCAATCAAACTACTATTTACGACAACGGTATCTTGAATATTCTTCTTGATGAGTGTTTGCAAAGATGATGATAGCCAATCCAACTCTTGGAAGAAATCCAAACGATTATCTAACAATAAGATATCGCTCATCTGCTTAGAAATATCTGCACTCTCATTCATCACCACACCGATATCTGATAGGGTTAGAGCAGCTGAGTCATTCAAGCCATCTCCAACCATCAAAATAGTGTGACCTGCTTTCTGCAGTTCCTCTACTAGCTCAAATTTCCCATCAGGTTTCAAGTCTGTATAGACCTGATCAAAGGGCAAATCTTTGACTAATTCCTCTGTTCTAACCAAGGTGTCCCCTGTTGCCAGAATCAATTTTTTCCCTTGTGCCTTAAGTTTCTCCAAGGCTGCTTTTGCTTCTTTTCTCAACGGAGTATGAATACAGAACATTCCAATCAATTCATTCTGATAAGCCAAGAATAAGAGATTATAGTGACTCTTGTACTCTTCAATTAAAGCATTTTGTTCTGAATTGATATGAATTTGCTCATCCTGCATCAAGACATAATTTCCAATAAGAACTGGTTGCCCATCTATATGAGATTTAATCCCCTTGCTTGCGATATATTGGAGTTTCCCATGCATTTCCTCATGTTCAATCCCCTCTATCTCAGCTTGCTTGACGATGGCATTAGCAATAGGATGATAAATGTGTTCCTCAAGACAGGCACTGATTCTGAGAATATCTTCCTCACTATAGTCCCCAAAAGGTAACACCTTTTCAACTATAGGATAGCTAGTTGTGATTGTTCCCGTCTTATCAAACAAGAAAGTATCAACTTCCAGATATTTCTCCAGAACATCCCCATCCTTAATCACCATTTCACGGTTCAACCCCTCCTTGATAGCTGTCAAATAAGCTACAGGAGTAGAGATTTTCAAAGCGCAGGAGAAATCGACCAATAGGAAAGAAATAGCCTTAGAAAAAGAACCTGTTAATAGGTAAGTCAGACCAGCCCCCAAGAAATTATATTTGACGACCTTATCCGCCATCTTGATGAAATAGCGTTGTTTCGTTTTCTTGTTTTCTTCAGATTTCTTCATCAACTCAATCAGCTGTAAAATCCGGCTGTTCATCTGATTATCGGTTACACGAATGCGTAACTCTCCAGTTTCCAATACTGTATTTGCACAAACCAAATCAGACTCTCTTTTTTCAACTGGAAAACTCTCTCCTGTCAAGGAACTTTCGTTGACCATACCTAAACCTGAAACTACTTGTCCATCAAACAGAATTTCATTTCCTTGAGATAGGACCAAGACATCTCCTATTTGAACATCGGAACTCTTGATACTAACAACCGTATCCCCCTGTACTAGAAATACATCGCTCTCTTTTGCAAGAAGGCTTTGTTCTAAATCTGTTGCAGTTTTTTTCAAGGACCACTGATCTAAATGATTCCCCAAATCAAGCATAAACATGATATTGCTAGCTGTCTTGGATTGGTTCATAAACAAGGACAATAAAATCGCCGAACAGTCCAAGACCTCCATCGTTAGTTCCTTACGCGCTAGTGTTTGATAGGCTTCTCTAATATAGCCAAAAGCCTGATAACAAGTCCATATATAGCGAATAGGGTACGGCACAAAACTACGAAAAAGTATACGCTTAATCGCTGCACCTGAAACAATAGAATAAGCACTCTCTTCTCTACGAATGGGAAGAGTCATCAACTCAGAAACTTTCCCTTTATCAATTCTTTTTAAAAAGGCTTCTGCATTATCTAATACAGAAAAGCCTTCTTTTATACGTAGAGTAAAGTGCTGTTGATCCATGTAAAACTGGATAGACTCAATCCCCTTTTCATCTCTCGCCAAGGAACGAAGATAGTCTTGAATATCCAAGGTGAGTGAAAAAGAAGATGATAGTCGGATATGTTGGTATCCTCTATGTAGCACTTTAAAAGACATATTATTCCCCTATAAGGCTATCTAATTGCTCTTCTTTTTTCTCTTGCTCGTACAAATATTTGGCATCTTGCAAGACATCGTCTCCATGTTGTTTCACAACAGAAACAGATGCATCTAGCCCGTCTTTCAACTTGTAAGCCTTAGCCAAAGCTTTAGAATAACCTTTTTTAGCTTCCTTACTTGCCAAGATTTTCAAACCAAGGGTACCAAATGCGACACCACCCAAAAAGAGTGATGATTTTTTCGCAACTTTTGCAACGGTTAATACTTCTTTTAACATACTTATTTCCTCCTTATCATTATTATATAGCAATTTAGATATAAAAGCAATTTCATTTTATAAATTGGAGAATTATACTCAATGAAAATCAAAGAGCAAACTAGGAAACTAGCCGCAGGTTGTACTTGAGTACGGCAAGGCGACGTTGACGAGGTTTGAATTTGATTTTCGAAGAGTATTAGTTTTATTTCTACTGAATCTCCCATCTACTTATTCCTAAAGTTGCTTTCATTTGCCTCTTTTGATACACTTAAACTATGAATACAAATCTCAAACCCAAACTTCAACGTTTTGCTTCTGCTACTGCCTTTGCCTGTCCTATCTGTCAAGACAATCTGACTCTGGTAGAGAACAGTCTCAAATGTAGCAATCGCCATTCTTTTGACTTGGCGAAATTCGGCTATGTCAATCTAGCCCCTCAAATCAAGCAATCTGCTAACTACGACAAGGAAAATTTTCAAAATCGTCAACAAATCCTAGAAGCCGGCTTTTATCAGGCTATTTTAGAGGCTGTATCTGACTTGCTAGCCAGTTCAGAAACTAGCACCACAGTCTTAGATATCGGTTGTGGCGAAGGATTCTATTCTCGCAAACTCCAAGAAAGTCATCCTGACAAAACCTTCTATGCCTTTGACATCTCCAAAGATTCCGTCCAAATCGCTGCTAAGAGCGAACCCGATTGGGCAGTCAATTGGTTTGTTGGCGACCTGGCTCGCCTCCCTATAAAAGACGCTAGCATGGATATCCTGCTTGATATCTTTTCCCCTGCCAACTATGGAGAATTTCGTCGCGTTTTATCCAAAGACGGTATCTTGATAAAGGTTATTCCAACTAAAAATCACCTCAAGGAAATCCGTCAGAAGGTACAAGACCAGCTGACAAACAAGGACTATTCCAACCAAGATATCAAAAATCATTTCCAAGAACACTTTACCATCCTATCAAGTAAAACTGCCTCTCTGACTAAGACTATCACAGCAGATCAGCTCCAATCCCTACTCAGCATGACGCCCCTACTCTTTCACGTCGACCAGACCAAGATTGACTGGAGCCAACTGACAGAGATTACTATTGAGGCTGAGATTCTAGTTGGGAGAGTACTATAATTGACACAAAAAACCGCATTTCAAGAAGATCTGCGGTTTTAAATTTCAATTTTTAAACTATCGTTCCCAAAAGTCTTAAACATTTAAAGCTTTTAGCTTCTCCATTTATTTTCGATTCGAAATAAAAAACTTATCAATAAATAGCAAGTGGAATAAGGCAAGTGTAATTCCCGATAAGCACCCATGATAAGAGATTTCTTGATGGGTAAGGGGGTAAAGATTACTATTACCCGCCAAGAGGCATGTTAAAATAACAAATAGAATCCAAAATAAATCCGTCCATTTATATTTTGAAAAATATTTTTTCCACATAAGAACACCTTCTTTCCTATAATCATATTATAATACTTTGTGTAAGCGAATACAAGAGATATGAGGTAATCAACTACGAAGAAATATAAGGCTGAAGACAGTAAAAACCAGCATTTTAAGCGTTTAAGGTGTCTATGATTTCTATCTTTTTAAGACAAGATTGACCCAAATCCACAGCATTTAAAAAAGCGAATTTCAATCGAAATTCGCTTTATAGGAAAGTGTATTAGTATAAATCTTGTATCTTATACTCAATGAAAATCAAAGAGCAAACTAGGAAGCTAGCCGCGGGCTGTACTTGAGTACGGTAAGGCAACGCTGACGTGGTTTGAAGAGATTTTCGAAGAGTATTAGTTCAAGTGCCAGATATCTTCGTTATACTGAGCGATTGTACGGTCAGATGAGAAGAATCCTGCTTTAGAAATGTTAACGATAACTTTATCCAACCATGCGTCACGGTCTTCGTAATCAGCCAACATTTGTTCTTTAACCTTGATGTAGTCTTCCAAGTCAAGAAGAGTCATGAACCAGTCTTTGTTGATCAATTCATTGTAAAGACGTTCCAAGCGCTCTTTGTTTCCAGCTGCAAGAACTGCATCGCTAACAATGAAGTCAACCAATGGTTTGATAGCTTCACGAGCGTAGAATTCGCTTGATTTGTAAGCTGCTTTTTCGTAAAGGTCGATAACAGTTTCTGAATCTTCACCAAAGATGTAGATGTTTTCGTCGCCAACCAACTCAGCGATTTCCACGTTAGCACCGTCCATAGTACCAAGAGTCAAAGCTCCGTTCAACATGAATTTCATGTTACCAGTACCTGAAGCTTCTTTAGAAGCAAGTGAGATTTGTTCTGAGATATCACATGCTGGGATAAGGAAGCTTGCTGCAGTAACGTTGTAGTTTTCAACCATAACTACTTGCAAGTGTGGAGCTACTGCTGGATCGTTAGCAATAACTTCTGACATGCAAAGAATCAAGTGGATGATGTCTTGAGCGATTGTGTAGGCTGGAGCTGCTTTACCACCAAAGAAGATTGTGATTGGGCGAGCAGGGATGTTACCAGCTTTGATGTCAAGGTATTTGTGGATCACGTACAAAGCGTTCATTTGTTGGCGTTTGTACTCGTGAAGACGTTTGATTTGGATATCAAAGATAGAGTTTGTATTGATTTCCACACCTTGGTGTTCTTTCAAGTGACGAGCCAATTTACGTTTGTTGTGAGCTTTGATGCTTTCCAATTTTTCTTTGACAGCTGCTTTGTCTTCATAAGACAAGAGTTTTTCAAGCTCATCTGCTTCATGGTGCCAACCTTCTCCAATAATCTCATCCAAGTAATGAGATAGTCTTGGGTTAGCATGCATGAGCCAACGACGGAAAGTGATACCGTTTGTTTTGTTGTTGAATTTTTCTGGGTAAAGGTCGTAGAAGGCTTTCAACTCAGAGTTCTTCAAGATTTCAGTGTGAAGTGCTGCTACCCCGTTAACACTGTATCCATAGTGGATATCCATGTGAGCCATGTGAACACGTCCGCTCTCATCGATAATTTGAACAGCTGGATCTTTGTATTCTGCTTTCACGCGACGGTCCAATTCTTCGATGATTGGTACCAAGTGAGGAACCACTTCTTGCAAGAATTCAAGAGGCCATTTTTCAAGGGCTTCAGCAAGGATTGTGTGGTTAGTGTAGGCAGTCATGTTACGAACGATTGAGATTGCTTCGTCAAGTTCGATACCACGAGCAGTCAAAAGACGGATCAATTCAGGGATAACCATTGATGGGTGAGTATCGTTGATTTGGACAACTGCGTAGTCAGCAAGGTCATGCAAGTTGCTTCCTTTTTCGATTGCTTCGTCGATGATCAATTGCGCACCGTTTGAAACCATGAAGTATTGTTGGAAGATACGGAGCAATTCACCTTGACGGTCACTATCATCTGGGTAAAGGAAAAGAGTCAAGTTGCGAGCGATATCTGTCTTGTCAAAGTTGATACCATCTTTAATGATTGAAGAGTCAACTGAATCCAAGTCAAACAAACGCAAGCGGTTCTTAGTTTCTGTCTTGTAACCAGGTACATCGATATCGTAAAGAGTTGATGTCAATGTGAAGTGAGCAAATGGCACTTGGTAGCTACGGCTTGAGCGAACCAACCAGTTTTGCTCTGTCAACCATGCATTTGGAATTGTTTCTTGTTGGTTATTTTTAAGAACTTGTTGGAAAAGACCGTAGTGGTAGTTAAGACCAACACCGTCACCGTTCAAACCAAGAGTAGCAATTGAGTCGATAAAGCAGGCAGCCAAACGTCCCAAACCACCATTACCAAGAGATGGTTCCAATTCAACTTCTTCAACTTCGATCAAGTCTTTACCTGCAGCTGCAAGTTCTTTTTTGACATCGTCGTAAAGACCAAGGTTGATCAAGTTGTTTGACAAAAGTTTACCAATCAAGAACTCAGCTGAGATGTAGTAAACTTTTTTCTTACCAGTGTTAACTGGTTTTTTGCTACTTGCAAGCTTGCTGTAGTTAAGAAGAGCCAGGTAAAGCTCTTCATTGCTACATTCTGCAATGGTTTTATTGTAACGATTTTGTACAAATTCTTGTAGTGATAACATGTTTAAGGTGTCTCCTGATATTGTATTATTTCTTTAATTCTACCAAATTTTCATTGATTCGGCGATAGATTGTTGTCAAGTCAAGCAAGCCTTCCTCGACAGCTGGTGTCAATTGATCTTCAGTCATACGCCAAGACCAGTTTCCACCAAGGGTAGATGGGAAGTTCATGCGAGCTGCCTCATCCAATTCTAGCAAATCTTGCATAGTTGCAATTGCCATGAAGCTAACTGATGAAAAGACTGTACGAAGCATAGCATGTGGCACTGTTTCGTATTCTTTACGGTTCGTGTAGCGCGCCATGTATTCACGAGTTGCATCATCGATCTCGTTACGGTACCAACCAAGGACCGTATTGTTATCGTGTGTTCCTGTGTACATAACTGAGTTAGCAGGTGCCAAGTGTGGGCTATCGATGCTTTCGTCTTCTGGGTTGAAGGCAAATTGAAGAATCTTCATTCCTGGGAAGCCAGTACGTTCACGCAATTCGATAACTTCGTCTGTCATAAAACCAAGGTCTTCTGCGATGATGTTTAACTCACCAAGTTCTTCCTTAACGGCTGCAAAAAGCTTGTAGCCAGGACCTTTCACCCACTCACCGGGTGCTGCTGTATCAGAACCAGCAGGGATTTCCCAATAAGATTCGAAGCCACGGAAGTGGTCGATACGAACGATATCGTAGATTTTGAAGCTTTCACGCAAGCGTTCAATCCACCATTTGTAACCATCTTTGTCCATTGCTTCCCAGTCATAGATTGGGTTACCCCAAAGCTGACCAGTTGCAGAAAATTCATCTGGTGGGCATCCTGCGATGCAAGTCGCCTTACCGTTGACATCTGTCTTGAAGAGATGTGGATTTGCCCACATATCGCTTGAATCTTCCGCTACGTAGATTGGCATGTCTCCAACGATTTCGATGTGGTTGTCGTTAGCGTAAGCTTTCAATTTCAACCATTGTTGGAAGAAGAAGTATTGAGTCACACGGTGGTAAACCAACTTGTCTGCCAATTGCTCACGGTAGCTTTCAAGTGCTGAAGCTTTACGAGCACGAGCATCTGCATCTGGCCATTCAGTCCAAGCAAGATTGTCAAAATGCTCTTTGATAGCCATATACTCTGCAAAGAGTTCAAGCCATGATTGGTTGTCTTGAGCAAATTTCTCAAAATCTTTAACATCTCCTACTTCCAAGAAACGTTTTACCGCTTTTTCTAAAAGAGGACGACGTGCATAGTAGATTTTAGCATAGTCAACTTCAGAAGCATCGCTACCAAAGTCAACCCCTTCAAGGTCACTTGCTTGCAACAAGCCTTGTTCCACCAAGATATCTAAATCGATAAAATGAGTGTTCCCTGCGAAGGCTGAGAAAGATTGGTAAGGAGAATCTCCGTAACTAGTTGTTCCTAGTGGAAGGATTTGCCAGTAACGTTGTTTTGTGCGAACCAAGAAATCAACGAAGTCGTAAGCACTTTTACCAAATGATCCGATTCCGTATGCTCCTGGAAGAGAAGAAATGTGCATCAACACACCACTTTGACGTTTTTTCATAATAAGCACCTCATGTGTTTATAGTTAGATATTACATTTTTATGAACGCAAACGTTTGCGCTATTACTAGTATAGCTTATTTTCTTGATAAATGCAAGCGGTTTTAGATAACTTTTTTGATTATTTTTTAAAAATTTTTTCTTCTTACTCGTATATATATTCTTTTAGGCAACAAACAAAATAGGAATAAGGGTTTCACCTATCTCATTAAGCAAAAATAAAGAGAGAATCCTCCCTGCCTTCCATTTGTAAATTAGGCAATCGTTTTCTCAACTTTTTTTAAATTTAAAACAAAACGGATTTTTGGGATTTTCTACTATTATATGACGATGAAGCGTTTACTTTTTTTCACAATTTTTTTAAAAATTTTTACAAAAAACACTTGCAACCGCTTTCCGATTGTGCTATACTAATCCCATAAAGGAAAACGTTTGCGTTTCCTCATTATAAAATTTGTTATTCTTTAGGAGGAATACACTATGTCATCTAAATTCATGAAGAGCGCTGCTGTGCTTGGAACTGTTACACTTGCTAGCTTGCTTTTGGTAGCTTGCGGAAGCAAAACTGCTGATAAGCCTGCTGATTCTGGTTCATCTGAAGCGAAAGAACTCACTGTATATGTAGACGAGGGATATAAGAGCTATATTGAAGAGGTTGCTAAAGCTTATGAAAAAGAAACTGGAGTAAAAGTCACTCTTAAAACTGGTGATGCTCTAGGAGGTCTTGATAAACTTTCTCTTGACAACCAATCTGGTAATGTCCCTGATGTTATGATGGCTCCATACGACCGTGTAGGTAGCCTTGGTTCTGACGGACAACTTTCAGAAGTGAAATTGAGCGATGGTGCTAAAACAGACGACACAACTAAATCTCTTGTAACAGCTGCTAATGGTAAAGTTTACGGTGCTCCTGCCGTTATCGAGTCACTTGTTATGTACTACAACAAAGACTTGATAAAAGAAGCTCCAAAAACTTTTGCTGACTTGGAAAACCTTGCTAAAGATAGCAAATACGCATTCGCTGGTGAAGATGGAAAAACTTCTGCTTTCCTAGCTGACTGGACAAACTTCTACTATGCATACGGACTTCTTGCTGGTAACGGCGGTTACGTATTCGGACAAAACGGTAAAGACGCTAAAGACATCGGTCTTGCAAACGACGGTTCTATCGCAGGTATCAACTACGCTAAATCTTGGTACGAAAAATGGCCTAAAGGTATGCAAGATACAGAAGGTGCTGGAAACTTGATCCAAACTCAATTCCAAGAAGGTAAAACAGCTGCTATCATCGACGGACCTTGGAAAGCTCAAGCCTTTAAAGATGCTAAAGTAAACTACGGTGTTGCAACTATCCCAACTCTTCCAAATGGAAAAGAATATACTCCATTCGGTGGTGGTAAAGCTTGGGTCATTCCTCAAGCCGTTAAGAACCTTGAAGCTTCTCAAAAATTTGTAGACTTCCTTGTTTCAACTGAACAACAAAAAGTATTATACGATAAAACTAACGAAATCCCAGCTAATACTGAGGCTCGTTCATACGCTGAAGGTAAAAACGATGAGTTGACAACAGCTGTTATCAAACAGTTCAAGAACACTCAACCACTACCAAACATCTCTCAAATGTCTGCAGTTTGGGATCCAGCTAAAAATATGCTCTTTGATGCTGTAAGTGGTAAGAAAGATGCTAAAACATCTGCTAACGATGCTGTAACATTGATCAAAGAAACAATCAAACAAAAATTTGGTGAATAAAAAAATTTGTTCAAGGGGGGTGGAATTCAAATCCCCCTTTGAATTTATCAATAGAAAACATATATAATTTAGGTTTTAACTAGGAACCAGTATCCTATGAAAGGAGTTATTATGGAAAAGCAACAACCTAGTAAAGCAGCCCTGCTGTCTATCATTCCTGGGTTAGGACAGATTTACAATAAACAAAAAGCCAAAGGTTTTATCTTCCTTGGTGTAACCCTTGTATTTGTCCTCTACTTCCTAGCACTTGCAGCCCCTGAATTGAGCAATCTCATCACTCTTGGTGACAAACCAGGTCGTGACAATTCCCTCTTTATGTTGATTCGCGGTGCCTTCCATTTAATCTTTGTAGTTGTTTATGTACTCTTTTATTTCGCAAATATCAAAGAGGCACATACAACTGCCAAACACATTAACAATGGCATACCAGTAGCACTTACCTTTAAAGAAATGGTCAAAGGAATCTATGAAAATGGCTTCCCTTACCTCTTGATCATTCCATCTTATGTTGCCATGACTTTTGCGATCATCTTCCCAGTTATCGTAACCTTGATGATCGCCTTTACCAACTACGACTTCCAACACTTGCCACCAAACAAATTGTTGGACTGGGTTGGTTTGACCAACTTTACGAACATCTGGAGTTTGAGTACCTTCCGTTCTGCCTTCGGTGCCGTTCTTTCTTGGACTATCATCTGGGCTTTGGCTGCCTCAACTTTACAGATCGTCATCGGTATCTTCACAGCTATCATTGCTAACCAACCATTTATCAAAGGAAAACGTATCTTTGGTGTTATTTTCCTTCTTCCTTGGGCTGTTCCAGCCTTCATCACTATCTTGACATTCTCAAACATGTTTAACGATAGTGTCGGAGCCATCAACACTCAAGTCTTGCCAATCTTGGCTAAATTCCTTCCTTTCCTTGATGGCGCTCTTATTCCTTGGAAAACAGATCCAACTTGGACAAAAATTGCCTTGATTATGATGCAAGGTTGGCTTGGATTCCCATACATCTACGTTTTGACTTTAGGTATCTTACAATCTATCCCTAACGACCTTTACGAAGCAGCTTATATTGACGGTGCCAATGCTTGGCAAAAATTCCGCAACATCACTTTCCCAATGATCTTGGCCGTTGCGGCACCTACTTTGATCAGCCAATACACCTTCAACTTTAACAACTTCTCTATCATGTACCTCTTCAATGGTGGAGGACCTGGTAGTGTCGGAGGTGGAGCTGGTTCAACCGATATCTTGATCTCATGGATCTACCGTTTGACAACAGGTACATCTCCTCAATACTCAATGGCGGCAGCTGTTACCTTGATTATCTCTATCATTGTCATCTCAATCTCTATGATCGCATTCAAGAAACTACACGCATTTGATATGGAGGACGTCTAAGATGAATAACTCAATTAAACTCAAACGTAGACTGACTCAAACCCTTACTTACCTCTACTTAATTGGCCTATCAATCGTGATTATCTATCCACTTTTGATTACCATCATGTCAGCCTTTAAAGCAGGTAACGTCTCAGCCTTTAAACTAGATACTAATATCGACCTCAATTTTGATAACTTTAAAGGCCTCTTCACTGAAACCTTGTACGGTACTTGGTACCTCAACACTTTGATTATCGCCTTAATTACTATGGCTGTTCAAACAAGTATTATCGTACTTGCTGGTTATGCTTACAGCCGTTACAACTTCTTGGCTCGTAAACAAAGTTTGGTCTTCTTCTTGATTATCCAAATGGTGCCAACCATGGCCGCTTTGACAGCCTTCTTCGTTATGGCACTTATGTTGAACGCCCTTAACCACAGCTGGTTCCTCATCTTCCTCTACGTTGGTGGTGGTATCCCGATGAATGCTTGGCTCATGAAAGGCTACTTCGATACAGTGCCAATGTCTCTAGACGAATCTGCAAAACTAGACGGTGCAGGACACTTCCGCCGCTTCTGGCAAATTGTTCTTCCACTTGTTCGCCCAATGGTTGCCGTACAAGCTCTCTGGGCCTTCATGGGACCTTTTGGAGACTATATCCTTTCTAGTTTCTTGCTTCGTGAGAAAGAATACTTTACTGTTGCCGTAGGTCTCCAAACCTTCGTTAGCAATGTAAAAAACTTGAAGATTGCCTACTTCTCAGCAGGTGCTATCCTCATTGCCCTTCCAATCTGTATTCTCTTCTTCTTCCTACAAAAGAACTTTGTTTCAGGACTTACAAGTGGTGGCGACAAGGGATAATATATCCCCGCCACCCTTTTTCATTTTAAAACTTATTGATGGGGATTATGAAAAATGTTCTCTCAACAAGCAATTCATCTCCTAGACTTGAAATAAAGCACATTTCTCTATATAATAATACTCATATAGAAAATACCTTTTAGAAAGATACCTATGCTTCCATATCCATTTTCCTATTTTTCAAGTATTTGGGGATTTCGTAAGCCCCTGTCCAAACGTTTCGGACTCAACTGGTTTCAGCTTCTCTTTACCAGTATCTTCCTTATCAGCTTGTCTATGGTACCCATTGCCATCCAAAACAGCTCGCAGGAAACTTATCCGCTAGAAACCTTTATCGATAATGTCTATGAACCATTGACAGATAAGGTTGTCCAGGATCTCTCTGAACATGCTACAATTGTTGATGGTAAATTTACTTATACAGGAACAGCTAGTCAAGCCCCTTCTCTTTTAATCGGTCCAAGTCAAAGCAAGGAATTACCTAAGAACTTGCAACTGCATTTCGATACGAATGAGCTCGTCATCAGCAAGGAAAGCAAGGAATTGACCCGTATCTCTTACCGGGCGATTGAGACTGAGAGTTTCAAAAGTAAAGACAGCTTGACCCAAGCCATTTCTAAAGACTGGTACCAGCAGAATCGTGTCTATATCAGTCTCTTTCTAGTTCTCGGTGCAAGCTTCCTCTTTGGTTTGAATTTCTTTATCGTCTCTCTAGGGGCTAGTCTTCTCCTTTATATCACTAAGAAATCACGCCTCTTTTCATTTAAAACCTTTAAAGAGTGCTACCATTTTATCTTGAACTGTTTAGGATTACCTACTCTAATTACGCTTATTTTGGGACTCTTTGGCCAAAATATGACAACTCTGATTACTGTACAAAACATTCTTTTTGTTCTGTATCTGGTCACTATCTTTTATAAAACGCATTTCCGTGATCCAGATTACCATAAATAGGAGATTTTTATGCCCGTTACGATTAAAGACGTGGCCAAGGCTGCTGGTGTT
Source organism: Streptococcus mitis (assembly GCF_905187495.1). Taxonomy (GTDB): domain Bacteria; phylum Bacillota; class Bacilli; order Lactobacillales; family Streptococcaceae; genus Streptococcus; species Streptococcus mitis_CU. The sequence goes on from NZ_CAJJIB010000045.1 coordinate 37,788, forward strand.
TCGCCTTCAACCGTAACCCGTGTTATTCAAAATAAATCAACCATTAGCGACGAAACAAAAAAACGCGTTCGCAAGGCTATGAAGGAGCTCAATTACCACCCCAACCTCAACGCTCGTAGTTTGGTAAGCAGTTATACCCAAGTTATCGGCTTGGTCCTTCCTGACGACTCAGACGCCTTCTATCAAAATCCTTTCTTCCCATCTGTCCTCCGTGGTATCGCCCAAGTTGCTTCTGAAAACCACTATGCCATTCAGATTGCAACAGGTAAAGATGAAAAAGAGCGCCTTAAAGCGATTTCACAGATGGTTTACGGCAAACGTGTGGATGGTTTGATTTTCCTTTATGCCGAAGAGGAAGATCCCTTGGTCAAGCTGGTCGCTGATGAGCAGTTTCCCTTCCTCATCCTCGGAAAATCTCTGTCCCCCTTCATTCCCCTTGTCGATAATGACAATGTCCAAGCTGGTTTTGATGCAACCGAATATTTCATCAAAAAAGGCTGCAAACGAATTGCCTTTATTGGAGGGACTAAGCGGCTCTTCGTAACGCAAGACCGTTTAACAGGCTATGAGTCCGCACTCAAGCAATACAAACTGCCTCTTGATAGTAACTTGACCTATTTTGCGAACGAATTCCTAGAAGAAAAGGGCTATCAATTCAGTAAGCGTTTGTTTAAACACGATCCTATGATTGACGCTATCATCACAACTGATAGCCTCCTAGCCGAAGGGGTCTGTGACTATATTGCTAAGCACCAACTGGATGTCCCTGTTCTCAGCTTCGATTCAGTCAATCCCAAGCTCAACTTGGCGGCCTATGTTGATATCAATAGCCTAGAACTTGGTCGTGTTTCCCTTGAAACCATCCTCCAGATTATCAATGATGCTAAAAGCAATAAGCAAATTTGTTACCGTCAGTTAATCGCCCACAAAATTATCGAAAAATAAAAACCAGCTCGCGCTGGTTTTTTTAGTTACTAATTATCTGTTTCAACGAACCGTCCCAGAATATGAACATTCTCAGATACAGAGACAAAGGCACCTGGATCCACCTGTTTCATAATCTGTTTAAATTCATTAAACTCTGCACGTGTAATGACAGTAATTAAAACTGCCTTTCTTTCGTGATTATAGGTTCCTTCTGCATCGTGAATCATAGTTGCTCCGCGGTGCAATTTTTTATGGATTTTTTCAATTACCTTGTCTGGATGATTGGTCACAATCATGGCCTGCATGCGTTTTTGCTTGGTAAAGACCGCATCTGTCACACGGCTAGAGACAAAGATGGTAATCATAGAGTAGAGAGCGTATTTCCAACCAAAGGTCAAACCTGCTATCAGCATGATGGTCCCATTGACCAAGAAAGAAATACTACCAACATTCTTACCTGTTTTCTTGCGAATGGTCAGGCTGACGATATCCGTCCCACCACTGGAGATATTGTTGCGAAGAGCAAAACCAATCCCTAAGCCCATGACAACACCCCCAAAAAGGGCATTGATAATGGGATCCTCCGTCAAGGTCGCCACAGGGACAAACTGGATAAAGAAGGAACTCATGGATACCGTGATAAAGGTAAAGACGGTGAACTTATGGCCAATCTGATACCAAGCCAAGACCATCAAAGGAAAATTAATGGCATAGAAGGTCAGCGAAATCGGAATATGAAAACCAAACCAGTGATTACTCAAGGCAGAGATAATCTGTGCCAGACCTGTCGCACCACTCGAATACACATGACCTGGTTGGAAAAAGAAATTGACCGCTACTGCTGATAAAAAACCATAGACCAGAGAAGCCGAAATCTTCTCATCGTATTTTTCACGAGAGATGCTTTGTAAGACACGTAAAATTTTTATCTGATGAGCAAAGCGGCGCAGATAATAGCGCCACCGCTTAATTCGTTTTGCTTGTTTCATCTTCTTCTACTTGTAAGCTGAGTTCCTCTAGTTGTTTGAGAGCTACTGTTGAAGGAGCTTGTGTCATTGGGTCACTTGCCTTATTGTTCTTAGGAAAGGCAATGACTTCACGGATATTTTCTTCCCCTGCTAAGAGCATGACAAATCGGTCAAGCCCGATAGCCAAGCCACCGTGTGGTGGGAAACCATAGTCCATGGCTTCAAGAAGGAAGCCAAACTGGTCATTTGCTTCTTCGGCTGAGAAACCAAGAGCCTTGAACATACGTTCTTGAAGATCTTTTTGGTTGATACGAAGACTGCCGCCACCAAGCTCATAACCGTTCAAAACGATATCGTAAGCAATGGCACGAACCTTAGCTAAATCACCTTCTAATTCATGAGCAGTCTCTTCCTGTGGAAGGGTGAACGGATGGTGGGCGCTCATGTAGCGGCCTTCTTCTTCAGACCATTCAAACATTGGCCAGTCAACCACCCAAAGGAAGTTGAATTTATCATTATCAATCAAACCAAGCTCTTTGGCAATACGTCCACGAAGGGCACCAAGCGTTGCATTAGCCACTTCAAGCGTATCCGCCACAAAGAGAACCAAGTCCTTATCTTCAAGAGCAAGCGCTGTTGTCAATTCTGCTTGGATGCTAGTCAAGAACTTGGCAACTGGTCCGTTTAATTCTCCATCAACCACCTTGACCCAAGCAAGACCTTTGGCACCATACTGTTTGGCTACTTCGGTCATCTTGTCGATGTCTTTACGTGAATAGTTGTCCGCAGCTCCTTTGACCACAATTGCTTTTACAGCAGGTGCTTCTGAAAAGACTTTAAAGTCTACACCTTTGACTACTGCTGTCAGGTCCTGAAGCAACATGTCAAAACGGGTATCTGGCTTGTCAGAACCGTAAAGAGCCATAGCATCATCATATTTCATACGAGGAAATGGAAGCGTCACTTCGATGCCTTTAGTTTCTTTCATCACGCGCGCAATCAAACCTTCTGTGATATCTTGGATTTCTTGCTCAGTAAGGAAAGATGTTTCCAAGTCAACCTGTGTGAACTCAGGCTGGCGGTCACCACGCAAGTCCTCGTCACGGAAACATTTAACGATTTGGTAGTAACGGTCAAAACCAGCATTCATCAAGAGCTGTTTCGTGATTTGTGGACTTTGAGGAAGAGCGTAAAAATGCCCTTTATTAACACGAGACGGCACCAAATAGTCACGCGCCCCTTCAGGAGTTGACTTAGAAAGGAATGGTGTCTCCACGTCGATAAACTCCAACTCATCCAAGTAATTGCGAATAGAGTGGGTCACTTTAGCACGAAGTTTGAGGTTTTCCAGCATCTCTGGACGACGAAGGTCAAGGTAACGGTAACGTAAACGTGTATCGTCATTAGCCTCAATGCCATCCTTAATCTCAAATGGGGTTGTTTTAGCTGTATTAAGCACTGTCAGAGCTGTCACGTTTAACTCAACTGCACCAGTTGGCAACTTATCATTGGCTTGCTCACGCGCAGCGACCTGTCCAGTCACCTCGATAACAAATTCGCTACGAAGGCTTTCAGCTGTTGCCATGACCTCTGCAGATACTTTTTCAGGGTTGATAACCAACTGCATAATTCCTTCACGGTCACGAAGATCGATAAAGATCAAACCACCAAGGTCACGACGACGGCCAACCCATCCTTTCAAGGTTATTTCTTGTCCGATGTGTTCCTCACGAACACGACCAGCATACATACTACGTTTCATTGTTTCTCTCCTCTTTTATTCTGTTACTATTTTACCATAAAAGCGCAGGCTCTTCATGAAAATCATCAGAAAAGTTTGCCAGTCTTTAAAAATCAAGTGAAGACTCTAAAAATTGACGCCCATACAAAAATCCGATGAAGTTCATCGGACTCTTTTATTTTGAATTGTTGCCTGCTTTACGCTTTTCAGCAATTTCGGCTGCCTTTCGAGGCAAGACAATTTCCGTTGTGTAAGCTGTCCCAAAGCGCAAGACACCTGCAATAGGGGCAAAGACGACTGCTAGATAGTTATAGAAGAAATCGCCCTTAAAGGCATAAGCTAGCGCTCCAATGATGAAAAATAGAACGACTGCTTGAATCACTGCTAATAAAATTACTCGTTTCATGTGACCTCCTGACTCTATTATAGCATGAGAATCATCAAAAAGCTCACTAAATTATTCAAAGCGTGAAGAGAAATGCTGTAAAGAAGACCTTTTCGACTTACATAAGCCAGCCCCAAACTCAATCCTAGACTAGCATAAACCAAAAACTGTTGCAAAGTTCCTGGGAAATGAATCAAGGCAAATAGAACACTTGTTACCAGAAGAAAAATTAGAGTTTGTTTACTATTGTCCTGCTTAGGAAAGAGATAGCGTGCCAACATCCCTCTAAAGATAAGTTCTTCCGTCAAAGGAGCAAAAATAACGACCGCAAAGAATGAGAAAAGTGGTTGAGACAAGGTCAAGTCTATCGCTATTTGCTGATTTACTGAAGGATCATTTGGCAAGAAAAACTGGACAACCAGAGATAAGAACCAAACCAAGGCAGGAAGCCAAATAAATCGGTTAAATCCGTTCTTCTCAATATGAACAGGACCTTTCTGGTACCATTTGTAAATACCGTACACATAAACTCCAGCCAAGGCCACATAGAGTAGGGTAACAGCATAGGGTGAAGCGCCTAAGGCAAGCGAAGTAGTCGCGAGCCCCTGAATGAAGCCATAGATGAATAAAAAGGATAGAACAGCTAGAAGAAACCAGCCAAGGTTTTTAAGTAGTTTCATAAAGTTCTCCTATCTTGCTTTATAGCTGTTTTTCAATACAAAGAGGTTTGCTATTCCTAACACAAGTACCCAGGCAAGTAACATACCAATATTAGAAAAAGATATTTCCCCACCTTTTTTATTTAAAAGATTTACAATTGGACCAATAAAAGAGTAATCCAACACTTTCTGAACCGTATCATTTTGAAGAGCAATCATGGGTAAAAAAGAGACGATAAACACAGGAAAGATACTATAAACTTGCGCTTTAGACTGAGTATCTGACACTGCACCGATTAAAAGGTTGAGAAAAATAATACTAATAGTTGCTAGGATTAAATAGATAACATAGGCCAATAAGTAACTTGATAGATCTACTTTAAGATAGATGGGCAGTACAATCATAGCAAATAACATTATCAAAATAGGGAGAACAAGCATACTGAAAGTATATTCTGTTGCTGTCACACCACTTAGGATGAGTGATTTAAGATTGCGTTTTTCCTTATCTTCTGCCATCATAATCGATACCATATAACCACTTCCCATACTCAAGACCATCGTCAAACTCGAAGAGAGGAGAAACATACTCAATTCTCCATTCTTATTGAAGAATTCATTATATAGAACAGCTATTCCAAAAGGCATCAATAGAGTCGCCAACAAAGTTGAATTGCTGATAAGAACTTGTAATCTTAACCATAGTAGGGCATTTAATTTTCTAAACATCTAACTTTTCTCCTGTCAATCTGATAAAGATTTCTTCTAAAGTTGGCTCACAAGAGTGAACCACCATCAAATCTGTCGTATCTAAATGTGGTAATTCTTCAAAAGGAACTATCTGTTCTCGTCCATCATTATAAACCACACGTACTTTCTTATCCACATGGTACTTCTGGATGATATCTTGCGGACTTCCATACTCTATTAAGTTTCCCTTATTCAAAAGAGATAAGCGATCACAAAGCAGAGTTGCTTCATGCATATCATGCGTTGTCAGAAAGATAGTTGTCCCCGCCTGCTTTAATTCTTGTAGTAGGGTATGAATCATCTTAGATGTTGTAGGGTCTAAACCACTGGTTGGCTCATCTAGAAAGAGAATCTTAGGAGCATTCAGAAGGGCACGAGCCAAGAACATTCGTTGTTTCATTCCTGTAGATAGTTTTTCTGCGATGATGTCTTTAGCATCTGCCAATCCAACCTGTTGGAGCACCTGATTTACTCTATCTGACTTGAGACCATATAACTTAGCGTAGATGAGAAGATTTTTATAAAGACTCATCTTTTCATAAAAACCACTGCCATCACTCACAATACCAATTTGTTCCAAATCATTTGAGGTTAAATCTTGAGAATTCTTGCCTAACAAAACTGTTTTACCTTGATCTGTAGCCAACTGACCTGTCAAGACATTGATCATGGTTGTTTTACCTGAACCAGAAGGGCCCAGAAAACCAAAGATTTCACCTTCCTTAATCTCAAAAGAAATCTGATGAAGAGCTTTTTTGCTCCCAAAACTTTTGCTTACATTTTCAACACGAATCATAGAAACTCCTTTATTTGAAATAACGTTTTACCATAGGCAACTGCATCACATTGATATAAATATGGATAGCTCCTACAAGCAAGAAGGCTAGTAACTGAATATCTCCTGTCAGTAAGGAAAAGAGAGCAATCAGAAAGTACAAAGCTGGCAAGACATAGTTATTTAATTGGAATAAAATCCGAAAACTCTGTTCCAAATTAGCCTTGCGCTCCACTTCATCGTAAGAATCGAAATGCTCCAAGATATCCTTTGGTGTAGAGAAAAATACTAAATCAAACTGACGAACAATCGCAATGGTCTTAAAAAGATATTTTTGAGCATTTAAAACTAACACTAATCCCAAAAAGGAAAGGGATAAGGTTATATGGCTTATATCGAGTACAATTACTTCACTTCCTGAAATGAAGAGAGCCAATAAAATCGCTACGCTTGCACTATTAAAAGCAATAGTTCCAAACTCGAGATTCCGATACATCTGCACATAATAGGTTTCATTCAGATCATCATCCATTTCCTCTTGATACAAGGAGTGAAATTTTCTGCTTTTCTTTAGGAAATTGAAAGTCAAAAAAATGCTAATGAAAGCTAATACTAAACAAATAGCTGATATCCATGGTATCAAAATTTTTACATCTAACATAATTGCGTGGGATTCAGCACGTGCCTTAAACATCCCTACAAACATGCCCAAGAAACCTCCCAAGACAATAGACATCAAAAATAACAATCCACGTTTCTTTTTCATATTCATTCTCCTTATTCACTTGCTAGGTTTTTGGATTTCTTTTCAATCCATTCAACTACTGGGATGAGGGCAAAGTAGGCCCAAATAAATTGGTCACTTTGATAGGGATTAAACCAGCCTAGATCCATCCCAATTAGTAGAAACACGCTGACTAATAGAGCTATGGCAACTACATAATAGATTACTTTATACTTGTTCATCATTTTTCTCCTTTTTCTTCAACCAATTGAAAATGGACAAGAGGACTAAGTTAATCCAAAACAAATACTTACTTTCAACAAAATAGAACCACCCCAGTAATGTTCCAATCATAGCAAAGGCATTCACAATAAGGGCAAGAACACTCATATAATAAACCACTTTATACATGTTCATCACTCGTCCTCCTCCAAGCGAAATACCGATTCGACTGTTTCGTTGAAAATCTGAGATATTTTCAAGGCAATCACAACGGACGGGGTGTATTCGTCTCGTTCTAATAGGCTGATAGTCTGTCTGGAAACCTCTGCTAGCTTGGCTAGTTCGGTTTGATTGAGACCATCGCGAGCCCGAAGCTCTTTTAGACGATTTTTTAGTTGCATGTTACACACCTACTCTCCGTCAAATTCAACGGCTTGGATATCCTCAATACGTTGCAACTTGAATTTTTCTTTCCCATTTTTATCGACATGACGTAGTTTGACCCATTCCTCATCAACATCCACAACTTCCCATAAAGATGTTCCAAACACTTGTCCAACGATTGTTGGATTTTTCCCAATTAATTCTTGCAATAATCTTGACATATCTATATTTCCTTTCTCTTTTCTTTCGATTACCTTTAACCTCTTCTCTAACCGCTTGATTTTTTTAGATTGACTACTATAAATCAAGACGAGAAAAGGGAAAAAAATCCATACCCACATGTGACTCCCTCCTATTTCTTTATTTCTTAACTTGCTTACATTGTAACACATCTTTTTCTTTTTGACAAGTATATTTGTCAAAAAGTTTATGATTTTTGTCATTTTGCAAAAGAAAAAGGTCAGGGATAAAATCCTGACCAGTTTATCTGTTATTAAAATCCTAGTTTTTCAAAGATTTCTGAGAAGTTTTGGCTGATTGCCTCAAGTGACACTTGCACTTCTTCTCGGGTTTGGTTGTTCTTGACCGTCACTTGTCCACTTTCGACTTCGCTCTCTCCGAGGGTGATGAGGGTCTTAGCCGCAAAGACATCAGCTGACTTGAATTGAGCTTTGAGTTTACGGTTAAGGTAATCACGCTCTGCTTTGAAATCTTGTTGGCGAAGAGCCTGTACCAATTCCAAGGCCTTGACATTTGCCCTTTCGCCCAAGACTGCGATATAGACATCTAGAGCGTTTTCGATAGGGAGAGCCACACCTTGCTTTTCAAGAATGAGAAGCAGGCGCTCTACACCAAGTCCAAAACCAAATCCAGCAGTCTCAGGGCCTCCAAAATAAGAAACCAAACCATCGTAGCGACCACCCGCACAGACTGTCAGGTCATTGCCCTCAATCTCAGTGATAAACTCGAAAATGGTGTGGTTGTAGTAGTCCAGACCACGCACCATATTGGTATCGATGATATAGTCTACTCCAAGATTTTCCAACATCTGACGCACAGCATCAAAATGAGCTTGGCTTTCTTCATCAAGGAAGTCCAAGATAGACGGTGCATTCTCTACAGCTACCTTGTCTTCTTTTTCCTTAGAGTCCAAGACACGGAGAGGATTTTCCTCCAAGCGACGTTGGCTATCCTTAGACAAGGTCTCCTTGAGCGGTGTCAAATAGTCAATCAAGGCTTGGCGGTAGGCTGCACGGCTCTCAGGATTTCCAAGAGTGTTGAGGTGTAATTTGACATCTTGGATGCCGATTTCTTTCAAGAAATGGGCTGCCATCGCGATGGTTTCCACATCAGTAGCTGGATTGCTAGAGCCAAAGCACTCAACCCCGATCTGGTGGAACTGGCGCAAACGCCCTGCCTGTGGACGCTCATAACGGAACATAGGTCCCATGTAGTAAAACTTACTTGGCTTTTGCACTTCTGGGGCGAAAAGTTTATTTTCCACATAGGAACGGACAACTGGCGCTGTTCCTTCTGGACGGAGGGTAATGTGACGGTCACCTTTGTCATAGAAATCGTACATTTCCTTGGTTACGATATCCGTTGTATCTCCAACAGAGCGACTGATAACCTCGTAGTGCTCAAAAATAGGCGTGCGCACTTCTGCATAGTTATAGCGCTTGAAAATCTCACGGGCAAAGCCCTCAACGTACTGCCATTTGGCAGATTCAGCAGGCAAGATATCCTGCGTTCCTTTTGGTTTTTGTAATTTCATAGGGAATCCTCTTTAAACTTAATAGTCTTATTTTACCATAAATAGAGGGATTAAAACAGTAAGAAAAAAATTAGGATTTAGATATCATTTTTGAGATTAATAACTGTCAAAAGAATAGCCAGGAAGGAAAGACCAACAAATAGCATCCAAGTCAACTGTATATTCCATACAGCTAGAAGTGAAAAACAAGCTGTTCCCACAGGTACGGATAAGGTAAACAATAAACCTAAAAAATTACTGGTACGAGCTAGAACATCTGGAGCTAGATTTTTCATGAGCATGGCACTAATCTTTGGTTGAACTTTACCAGACACATACAGAGTTGAAAAGAGAAATAGTAAACCAAGTACGACTTGATTGAATAAATTAGCTAGACCAATTAGACTGAGTCCTACGGTCACCCACATCATCAATCTAGGCAAAGACTGCTTCCCAAAATAATCATTGCCCGTAAGGCTACTGATGATGATTGCTACTAAAACACCGAATTGATTGATAAATAGTGCCTCTGTGTAAGAAAAATTCAAGAGAGAATGGCTCAAAAAGAAGATGTTATAGATGCTTCCTAAAGCCCCACCCAAGGCATTGATAAGTAAGACAGCAAAGATCATGAATCCAAAGTTTTTCTGTCCACCTTTAAGAAAAACGAGACGTAAATTTCGATAAATCGTTAGGAACTGCTCTTTGATAGAAAGCTTCTCATTTTTTAGAATTTTACCATCAGCAGATGACATTGACAGGCTCAATTTGCTTTTTCCTAAAAAGAGGATAACGGCTGATACTAGGAAAAAACAGGCATTGATTCCCGCAACAAGGGAAAAATTGTTGACCGATAAACCTAAAAGCCAGACTCCGAAAGCTTGACCACCAATAGCTGAAATATAGGTGATGAACTGGGAAAAAGAATAAGCCTCCATCAGATCATCTTCAGCTACTTTTTCCTTAATAAGAGGCATGCGCAAGCCACCAGCAAAATCACTGATGACATCGCTAATGACATTGATTAAACACAGACTAGAAAAGGCAAAGAGACTAGCTTGCTGAACAACTAGGGCTGCTAGAAAAAATAAAACTGCCTGAAACAAACCGCTATAGATCATCCATTTGACCTTGTCCCTCGTGTAATCTGCCCGAATCCCTACAAAAACTGTAAAGAGAGTCGGAATAATCATGACAATATTCGCCATAGCAACAGCAAAGGATGCTTGTGACAAGGTCGATGCATAGACGATAAATACCAGGTTGAAAATCGAAGCACCAAAAGCATTGAAGAAGCGTGACAAAGTCAAGAGACGATAAGCTTGATTTCTGAACAATAGTTTCATAGGTAATCTCCCTTCTTGTTCAAATACTCAATGAAAATCAAAGAGCAAACTAGGAAGCTAGCCGCGGGCTGTACTTGAGTACGGCAAGGTGAAGCTGACGTGGTTTGAATTTGATTTTCGAAGAGTATAAGTTTTATGTGAAGTATGACTATGGTATAGCACTTAGAAATTTTAGAGGAAAAACTTTTGAATATATGCAACAAAAAAATGTGCACAAAGAAACGATAGAACTTATTTGATGACCTGAGAGAGCTCAACAATTCTATCACTTAAAATTTCAAATAATTTTCTTAGTTTGCAGATATTCAACAATCGGTCGTATTTCTATAGTATTCGGCAGATTTATTACACCCAAGCATCTCAAAAATACGGACAGCATCTTCCATCTTTTTCTGACCTTCCTTGACTCTGCCTTGCTTGCTATCAAGGAGACCTTCTGCCCACAAATAGACAATTCGGAAATAGGTTTCATTTTCATTGTAGAAATGCTCTTCGATAACACGTTTAAAATAAGAGGCATTGGTAAATTCTTCACACTCAATGCTAGCTAAAAAGCCATTCAATAGTATAGTGTGAAACAGGTTTCGATTACCAGACATTTCCATTAGAAAATCAGATTTACGTACCATCTCTCTAACATACCTAGTGAAAAGAGAAACAGATAGAAATGGTGAACTGACTGAAAATAAATTGAGTTCATAGATTCCCCAAATCTCGGTAGAAAACAAATAATCATGAAGAACTTTCCCTTCCTCTGCTGTTAACTCTACCCTTTCATCCATGCTCTTCATATAAGACTTGATAATAATGGCATTTAGAATATGTTTCTGTTTATTGTGAGAATGGGCATGCTTTTGATACTCCCTGCGATACAAGTCCTCAAGCGGAGCTATATTCTTTGGATCCAAGACATCTATGATTTCTTTTCTCAACTCAGAATCTGTATCATACTGAAAACCTCTCGCCAGAAAGAGAATTTCCTCTACACTAGCAGATATATTTTCTAGGGCAAATAAGAACTTTTCCACCGAAAGCTCACTCTGACCTGTTTCAAAGCGAGATAACATAGACGGCGAAAATTGTCCCCCAGTTGCTTGTCTCAGCGAGATATTTCTTGACTCTCGTAATTGTCTAAAGACTTTTCCAATCTGCTCCATAGGCTTCCCCTTGATTCAGTGTTTTCTTTATATTATCATATTTTTTCAGAAAATTCATCAAAAACTTGCCAAATTGTCAGAATTATGAGAAAATAGAGGATATTTATCACGTGGAGGGACTGTAATGAGAGACGATATCAAAATCAATGACCGGGCTTTGGCCTTGCAAGACCAAATTATCGAAAAACTAGAGAAGGTTTTTGATACAGATGTGGAATTGGATGTGTACAATCTAGGGCTGATTTATGAGATCAATCTAGACGAAACAGGCCTCTGTAAGATTGTCATGACCTTCACCGACACCGCCTGCGATTGCGCCGAAAGCCTGCCTATCGAAATCGTGGCAGGTCTGAAACAAATCGAGGGTATCGAAGATGTCAAGGTTGAAGTTACCTGGTCGCCTGCCTGGAAGATTACACGAATCAGTCGCTACGGCCGCATTGCCCTTGGACTGCCACCTCGTTAAGCAGGTAAATTACTTTTGAAGATGAAAAGAAGCAAGCCAAAGTTGGCTTGCTTTTTGAATTTACTTTTTACCTGACTTGTCCATATTCCAGAAGTCTGTCACGGCTCCGCGTGAAGCAGATGATACGATATGGGCATATTTACCGAGGACACCACGACTATAGAGTGGTGGCAAGGTTGTTTCTGCCTTGCGTTTTTCAAGTTCTTCTTCGGATACGGCCATGGAAATTTCTTTGGTATCTTGGTCAACCGTAACGATATCGCCTGTACGAAGGTAGGCAATTGGTCCACCATCCTGAGCTTCAGGAGCGATATGTCCAACAACCAGACCATAAGTACCACCAGAGAAGCGTCCATCTGTCAAGAGGGCAACCTTGTCTCCTTGACCTTTACCAACAATCATTGATGAAAGTGACAGCATCTCAGGCATACCAGGACCACCCTTAGGTCCAACGAAACGAACAACGACTACATCGCCATCAACGATTTCATCTGTCAGAACGGCCTGAATAGCATCTTCTTCTGAGTCAAAGACCTTAGCTGGTCCAACGTGACGACGCACTTTCACACCTGATACCTTGGCAACCGCACCGTCAGGGGCAAGGTTCCCGTTCAAGATGATAAGCGGACCATCCGCACGTTTTGGATTTTCAAGTGGCATAATAACTTTTTGACCTGGAGTGAGGTCTGCAAAGTCAGCCAAGTTCTCAGCGACAGTCTTACCAGTACATGTGATGCGGTCTCCATGAAGGAAACCATTTGCCAAGAGATATTTCATAACCGCAGGCACACCACCGACTTCGTAGAGATCTTGGAAGACATACTGACCAGATGGTTTCAAGTCAGCCAAGTGAGGCACACGTTCTTGAATCGTATTGAAGTCCTCAAGTGACAAGTCAACATTGGCAGCATGGGCAATGGCAAGCAAGTGAAGAGTGGCGTTTGTAGAACCACCTAGAGCCATAGTTACAGTGATAGCATCTTCAAAGGCTTCACGAGTCAAGATATCTGATGGTTTAAGACCTAGTTCCAACATCTTAACAACAGCACGTCCTGCTGCTTCGATATCTTCTTTCTTGTCAGCTGATTCAGCTGGATGAGATGAAGAGCCTGGCAAACTCATACCGAGAACTTCGATAGCAGTCGCCATGGTATTAGCTGTGTACATACCACCACAGCCACCAGGGCCAGGGCAGGCATTACATTCAAGACGTTTCACATCCTCAGCCGTCATGTCACCGTGATTCCATTTTCCGATACCTTCAAAAACAGAAACCAAGTCGATGTCTTTGCCATCAAGATTTCCCGGTGCAATGGTTCCACCATAGGCGAAAATAGCTGGGATATCCATATTAGCAATAGCAATCATAGAACCAGGCATGTTCTTGTCACAGCCACCGATAGCGACAAAGGCATCCACATTGTGGCCTCCCATAGCTGCCTCGATTGAGTCCGCAATAATATCACGAGATGTCAAAGAGAAACGCATACCAGGCGTTCCCATGGCAATCCCGTCCGCTACAGTGATAGTCCCAAACTGCACAGGCCAAGCACCTGCTGATTTTACACCTTCTTTAGCCAATTTCCCAAAATCATGCAAGTGAATGTTACATGGTGTATTTTCCGCCCAAGTCGAAATTACCCCAACAATCGGTGTTTCAAAGTCCTTATCTGTCATACCAGTCGCACGAAGCATGGCACGGTTTGGTGATTTTACCATGCTGTCATAAATGCTACTGCGGTGACGTTTATCTAATTCAGTCATTTGTTCCCTCCCATTTCAGTTTTTACTATTATAGCACATTTTAAAAGCAATGAACAGAAGAAAATTCTTGAATTTTCAGAAAATTCTATACACATATAAACATTTTAAATTAAAAACAACAAAGCGGATCAGGGCACTTTCTGATTACCAGAATATGCTTTTAATCCGCTCGCTTTAAATAACGTAATGTAATTTTTACAGAAGTTCTTTCAGATAAGTGTATTTAACATCTATCTTGCATTATAAAACGCTAAAACTTTCTCTTTTATATTCGATTCACTCAAACCATACTCATTAAGAAGATAATCCATTTTCCCTACTTGACCGAATCTTTCTTGAACACCCATCCGATGAATTTTTGTTATTCCATCATCAGAGAATAATTCACATAAAGCACTGCCAATTCCACCTATCTGATTGTGGTTTTCTACAGTAAATATAGTTTTTCCGCTTAACATTGTTTTTATCTGTTCTGGTATCGGTTTGATTCTAAATAAATCTATCACACCTACTGAATAACCTAATTTAGACAGTTCATCCGCAACTCGAATACTTGGAGCAACCATTATGCCAGAAGCAACTATTACAACATCTTCACCGTGTCTTAACTCAATGTAGCCTTTAGAAAAATCTTCTCCACCTTGATATACAGCCTCTGGAGCTTTTCTAATTGTTCGAATATATTTTAGTCCTTTTAATTCTAATGTCTGGTTCAAGATTTCACGAAATTGGATATCATCAGTTGCTTCAAAAATGATTGATTTAGGAATTAAACGTAACAATCCAATTTCTTCAAATGGCATATGTGTTCCACCATTCATCTCTGCCGTTACTCCTGCATCTGAGCCAATCACAGTGGCATCCAATTGTGCGTACCCAAGAGAAATAAATAATTGATCAAATACTCTTCGTGAAGCAAAAGGGCCAAATGTATGAAGATAAGGTCTAAACCCCTGAATAGATAAACCTGCTGCAAGCCCGACCATTTCTGCTTCCATGATCCCAACATTCACATAACGGTCTCCAAAGTCCTTTTCAAGATTATTAGTAGCCATCGAACTTGACAAGTCTGCTTCTAAAACTACTATATCAGAATAACTTTGGTTAGCTTCTAGAAGGAAATCTCTATACACATGTCGTAATTCTTTCGTACTTCTCATCATTCTGTTTCCTCCAATTCCTGACTTAATCTTTCTACAACTGAAGTTAACATTTGTCTCTCCTCTACAGTAGGGCGAAGATGATGATTGGATTTCATTTCTTCCAGCTCTCGAACTCCTTGACCTTTAATAGTGTCTAATACAATACACTTAGGGGATGAATTATTTGACTGTTTTAATTGGATAATCCCTTCATAAATTTCTCTAATATCTGAACCATTGACCCTAATGGATTCAAACCCAAATGCTGAGAATTTTTCTACAAAATCACCTGGATTACAAATATCCTTTGTAAAACCATCTAATTGTTTTTTGTTATCGTCTACAAATACAATTAAATTAGATAACTGTTGATGAGAAGCAAACTGTATAGCCTCCCAACATTGTCCCTCATTTAACTCACCATCTCCAACAATAGCATAGGTATAAAAGGGACTTTTTCTTATTCTCTGACCATATGCAAGTCCGGTTGCAACACTAATTCCCTGTCCTAAAGAGCCAGTTGTCATATCTATGCCCGGCGTTAGATTTCTATCAGGATGAGACGGTAATTTGGTCCCATTTGTATTTAAAGAATGTAAGAATTCTTTGTCAAAGAAACCATTCAAATAGAGTGTGCTGTACAAAGCTGGTCCAGCATGTCCCTTGGATAAAACAAAATAATCTCTATCTCGTGACGCAAATATTTCTGGAGTCATCGGCATTATTTCACCATAAAGCACTGCTAAAACTTCTACTATAGACAGACTCCCTCCATAATGGCCGAATCCAAGATGATTCAATGTTCTAAGAGTATTTAATCGGATTTTTGTTGCAAATTTTCTTAACTCATCTTCTCTATTTTCACTTAAAATCATCCCTTATTCCTCCTTTGCAGATGGCTTTTTAATAAAGGATACTCCAAACATAACTGCTAGAATAAGAACAAGACCAATAACAATGCCTGCTTGTGAGCCAAATTGATTCAACATTCCTAAAATAATTCCTGATAGACCAAAATCTGCATCTGAGAAAGTTGACCCTTGGAAACCAAGTCCTCCCAAAACTGGCATTAAAAAGACTGGAAGAAAACTAATTAAAATACCTTGTAAAAATGCTCCAATAGTGGCTCCACGAACACCACCAGATGCATTCCCAATGACACCTGCAGTCGCTCCACAGAAGAAATGAGGCACAACGCCTGGTAAGATGACAACCGTTCCTGAAGCAATCATAATTGCCATACTTACTAAACCACCAACAAAACTAGAGATAAATCCAATTAGGACTGCATTAGGTGCATAAGTATAAACAATCGGACAATCCAAAGCAGGTTTTGAATTAGGTACAAGACGCTCTGAAATACCTTTAAAGGCTGGAACAATTTCACCCAAAATAAGGCGAACACCTGCTAAAATAACAAATACACCTGCTGCAAATTGACCTGCTAATTGTAAAGCATAAACTAGACCACTTGTACCATTACTGATTTCTTTTTCTATATATTCTGACCCTGCAAAGATAGCTACAATAATGTAAATAACTGCCATAGATAAAGTAATGCTAACAGTACTATCACGTAAAAAAGCTAAACTCTTTGGAAATTTAATGTCCTCTGTTGATTTTGATTTGTCACCGATAAGGCTACCAGTAAAACCACTCAACCAATATCCCAAAGAACTGAAATGACCTAAAGCCACCTTGTCATTTCCAGTTAATTGAACCATATATTTTTGCACAAATGCTGGGGAAATACTCATAATAATACCGAGCGCTAATCCACCTAGTAAGATAAGAGGCAAACTTGTAAAGCCAGCAACTGATAAAATGACCGCAATCATACACGCCATATATAGAGTGTGGTGCCCTGTTAAAAAGATATATTTGAATCGAGTAAAACGAGCAATTAAGATATTGAATACCATACCTGCAAACATAATCATTGCAGTAGCTGAGCCATATGTGGTTAAAGCTACAGCTACAATTGCTTCATTATTCGGTACAACTCCAGATAAATGAAAAGCATGTTCAAACATGGTACCAAATGGATTCAAAGAATTTTGTACAATTCCTGCACCACCAGATACAACTAAGAAACCAACAAAGGTCTTAATTCCACCTTTAATAATATCAGGTAATTTCTTCTTCTGAAGAACTAATCCTAAGATTGCAATTAAAGCTACTAAAATAGCTGGTGTACTAACAATATCCAATATGAACTTCATCATGACGCTAGCCTCCTAAATAAGTCCTTTTTCTTCACAAAGTTTAGTAATTAATTCTCGTAGTTCATCCATATCAATAATACTATTTAAGATACGAACATCTCCAAGATGACTAGCTGAATCAGCTAGATCACGACCCACAATCCAAATATCAGCTGCATTTGGATCTGCTCCACCTAAATCATAGTGTTCAACTTCTACATCTGAAACATTCAAATCACTCAATACAGATTCAATATTCATCTGTACCATAAAACTTGAACCTAATCCTGAACCACAAGCTGTACCAATTCTTAACATTATCTAATCCTCCTGTTTAATTATCATTTCAATGTCATCATAGTTTTTTGATGATATTAAAGTTTGAACATGATTTTTATCTCTTAAAATTGTTGTTAAATGTGACAAAGCCTTTAAATGACTCTCATTATCAATGGCTGCAATACAAATCAACAATCTTACCTCCTGTTCTGGATTATCCAATAAATAAATCGGTTCTTCCAAAACTAACATTGACATTCCTATTTCATTCACACCTTCATCTGGCCGAGCGTGAGGAATTGCTACTCCCTTCCCTAAATTAATAAAAGGCCCAAACTCTTCTACTTTTTGAATCATTGCCTCAGGGTAATTCTCAGTTATCTTATGTTGATCCAAAAGCGGTTTAGCTGCTAAACGAATTGCCTCCTTCCATCCTAATTTTTCCGAACTAACCTGATAAGTTTCTTTTGTAATTAATTCTTCTAACAATGGTAACACTTCCTTTCTGTTCATTTCTTGATAGAGATACCTCTTTAATGCTAATTTTAACTCTAATTCTTGTGTGATTACACTATATCGTCTTACTATGCTAATTATCTGATTAAGCTCAATATCTCGATAACCTGTATCTGGGAAATCTTTTGATACCAATTCAACTAACTGTGTTGTTTGTTCTTCCGTCATCATAACAGAAACTAGATAATTTGGCTTCTCTGTATCCACCTTTATAGTAGAAAAAACCATATCATAGTCACTACTAGTTTTCGCATATAAATCATCAATCTTTGAGGTTCCTATAAACTCAATTTGAGGGAATAATGCTAATAGATTCTCTTTTATCATCAATGAAGAACTAATTCCATTAGGACAGATAATTGCTGCTTTATAACATTTTTGAGGCAAATTGTCTGCTTTCTTTAAATATCCTCCAAAATGGATAACAAAATATGCTGTTTCACTATCAGGTATGGGCTTGTCAATAGCGTCCATCAAGGGAGTCAAAGAGTCTTTTACTAGTTCAAATAAATCAGGATAATGTTCTTTGACATGCAACACATATTCATTTGAACTAGGTAAACCGAACTTTAATCTATAGTAAGCCGGTATAAGGTGGCGGCGAAGATTTTCTCTCAATGCTTCCCTTTGTTTAAAATGCAACAAAGAAATATCTTCCATTCTACTTATAATGGCCTCTGTTAATTGATTAAAGTAAACCGGAGCAACATCTACTTCACCTTCAAAACAACTTGATAATAAAACTGTGATATAGCGATAATCATCCTCAGAAAACACCGTATCTATAATTCCCAAATCAACCACTGTATCCAATAAAATATTGGTTATATCTTGAATAACAGGAGATACCAACGTCTCTGAAAGACATACTCTTTCAACACCCCTTTGATATCTACACATAATGAATACTAAACCGAAAAGGCAAACTTTTAATTGATTAACAATAGGTACTATCTGTAGCTTTTCATAATAATCTTTAACTACCTGATTTATCAAATCATAAGTTAATGAATACCCCCAACTGGATAAAACATAATCCAACCCCCAAATTCCTATGGAGGATTCCAGCAACTCACTAACCATTTGAAAAGCTAAACGGTGCTTATTCCACTCTGAACCGTGTAAAGTATAACCTTTTGCTCTACTGTACCCTAGCTCCAAATCATTATCTAACATAATCTTTCTTAATGATTGAATATCAGATAAGGTTGTATTCTTACTTACTTTCAAAAAGTCTTGGTAATGATTATTCGATATAAAATCTAATCGGCAAAAAGTGTAAAGATAGATTAATGCTAAGCGAGTCGACTTTGGTAAAACCAATTCATCCGACTTAATAATATCTGTCAAAGACTGCTTCGTACGATTTGATAAACTATAGCGACCTTGTTTTTTATCCAGCACTATCCCTTTATTAGCTAGATAAGGCACTAAATAATCTATTCCTTCTTTGACTTCCTTTATAGGTAAGCTCACCTTAACAGATAATTCATATAATGATAGCTCACAATGATCCATCAAAGTCATCAAAATAACTAGTGCTCTATAATCAAACATTTCTCTCCCTTTCTAACTACAATTATAGTGTAAAAGTTATAAGAATAAAAGAGTATTTCAGCACAATATAATCTCACTTCCTATAAGTAATTATTGGGCTGAAACTTTTTAGTGATTATTTGTCAACTTTCTATTAATTTTTAAAAACAAAATGATATCATTTAGATATCAAATAACAGAGGTCATTCTTATGACTGAAAAACTAATCAATTCATAACCAAATGGTGTATTAGCATTGATTCTCATTGAGTTGACAATCGTACTTGGTATCTTTATATTTATAATGGGTGTTGGTTCGGAAAACATTTTTGGAATTATTATCGGACCTTTACTAATCGTAATTGCAGCGCTAACTCATGCTGGTTTAAAAGTTGTCAAACCTCAGGAGGCTATGGTTCTGACACTCTTTGGTAACTATACAGGTACCATCAAAGAACCTGGCTTTTACTTTGTCAATCCCTTCAGCGTAGCAGTCAACCCTGCAAACCACACTCGACTTGGACAAAGTGGTGATGTTAGCACAAAATCTCCTTTTTTAGGAGCTAAATCATCAAATGACAATGACTGCTTAGGAAATCCTTGAAGCACGTATCACTTACCTAGCTTATGCTCCAGAAATTACTTCCATTATTGATGCCCGTAAGATGATTGTAGATGGTGCTGTAGGAATGGTTGAAATGGCACCAGAACGGATCAATGAAGGGGAATTGGTAGAGCTTGACGAAGAACGAAAAGCTGCTATGGTTTCCAATCTCCTAGTCGTCCTCTGTGACAATCATGATGCACAACCAATTGTCAACACAGGAAGTCTTTACTAAAGATGGTTGAAGCTAAAAAAAGCAGATCCCCCTTCGACTCTCAACAAAGTTATACGCTGCACTCGCCTCATGGGCAGAAGATGACTTTCGTTCAGTCAATGGGCAAATCGAATATCTCCTTACAGAATGTGTCAAACAACGGAAGAAAGACGGAAAATACGTATCAGAAACCATTGACGAACCATTTGAGATTGATATTTAACACCTTCTCCTGTCTGCTAGGTCTGACAGGAGAATTTTTTCATCTTTTTTTGTCAAGTAACTTTACTTTACAAAAAAAATGTGTTATCCTAGTATGGTTGATGAAAATCAGTAGATTGAATCGAATATAAATACCTAAAGGAGAAATCAAAATGGCAGTACCTGCACGTCGCACTTCAAAAGCGAAGAAAAACAAACGTCGTACACACTACAAAGTAACAGCTCCATCTGTAAACTTTGACGAAACTACTGGAGATTACTCACGTTCTCACCGTGTATCACTTAAAGGATACTACAAAGGACGTAAAATCGCTAAAGCTGCATCAGCTGAATAATAGAAGGGAGATACCATGCGCGTAAATATTACACTTGAACACAAAGAATCTGGTGAACGCTTGTACCTTACTTCTAAAAACAAACGTAACACTCCAGACCGTCTTCAATTGAAGAAATACTCACCAAAACTTCGCAAACACGTTGTGTTTACAGAAGTTAAGTAAGCATTCAATACGAATCAATACAGAAGAAAAACGCTAATTCAAGCGTTTTTTCTTTTTGTTAATTTCAGTACATTGCAATAAAAATCAACCGAATGACTACATTTTTGACTATATTTTTTGTGAAATAAATTAGAGGCTCTAATATATAGGAAGAATCCAAAATCCCCTGCAAGCTATACTTACAAGGGACTTGTGTATTATTCTTGTACTTCTTTCTGAGCAGCCTTGCCTTGGTCTAGAAGGGCTTGGACAATTTTCTCATCGCGTAGTTTGACAGAATCGTTGATCATTTCTGCGGACTTGACGATGGTTGTTTCTAGTTGGGCACGTTTCTGACGTCCCAATTCAATAGCTGCGACGATACCTTGGTTTTGAGCGACCAGACTTTCAGCCAGTTTGGTAACTGATTCGACAGCGACTGTCGGGCTTTGGGCAATTCTTTCCATCTGCGGAATCACTTCCTTACTGGTTTCAGCTAGCATCTGAAGGGCAGCATTATTAGCATTGACAATGGCATCTGCCACGACACCTGATTTCATTGATTGTTGCAAAATACCAAGTTGGGCAATGGAAAGCTTCATTGTTGGAATCGTATTGCGACGAAGCATGCCCAATTTTTGGCGCATATCAGATGACACCTTCACAAGATTGCGCATCTGAGGTGTTGTTGCCCAGGCAACATAGAGACGGCTGACATACTCAGTGTGCTGTTGTTCGAGGGTATTGACCACTTCAGCCATGCGGGCCAATTCTTGTGATTTGGTTTGGTATTCTACCGTACTTGTATCGAGTTGGTCAACTTGGGCCTTTAGTTCGGCAGCACGATTGCCAGCTTCTGTCTGGCTGGCTTCGATAAAGGAAATCACTCCCACTAGATTTTCAATGGATTTGGTATTGTCCTCAATCAACATCTCAGCAGAGACGATATTTCGAGCTAGCACATCTTCTTGCTTGACCACTGCGGCAGCCATGCCATCCAGCTTTTGCTCCACTGTTTTTGAGTCAAAGTAAAATTCCTGTAAGGTATTCTTGCTCTTGTTAAACAATCGTTGCAAAAAGTTTGGCTTCTCTTCTAACTCAGCAATTTCAGCGTTCTTGTATTTGACTACAAAGCCTTGCAACTCACGGTTGGTGTTCTTGAGTAGATCATCCACTTGGGGAATCTGCAGTTTCTTTTGTTCTGACAAGATACGATTGACCGTATTATTCACACCTTCGACAGCAGATTGTCCAAAATCCAAAAGAGCATTTTGATTGGTGACAAACTGGTCTACTAACTGGGGCACGTGCGCCTTGATTCCTTCTTGCTGCTCAGGGCTCAACTTTTCAAGGAAGGTCAAGGTCTTGTCTGAGCCAGTATTTGTCTCGATGATTTGGGTTGTTTTATCCACCTTAGCTACCGTATTATTGGCAATCTGGTCAATATCAAAATTAAATTCTGTCATGGTTACTCCTTTGTTTCTAACCTATTCTTTACGATCTTTTTCTAGGATACGCAGACTGATATCAAAATCACGCATATCTGTTTCATTGAGTTCTCTCAGGACTTGGTCCAGCTCAAGGTCAAATTGTTCGATAGCTGCTTTAGCTTGTTGCAAACGTTCTTCGGCTCGATTATAGTTTTTAGGATTGGCCTTAATCTTTAAATAGCCTTCTAAAATCGTTTGGAATTTCTCCATCTTCAAACTATGAATGGCAGTCAATTCTTCCTTATCCCCCTCAGCAGAGGTGGCAATCTTATCTAAAATTGCCTGATGGTCAATGGCAATATTAGCCAAGGTCTGGGACAATTCTGGAGCTAGTTCCTCTGGCTCCGCATTTTCAAGATCTACCTGACTTTCTCTATCCAAACGTTCTAGCTGAACATCGATGTTTGCCCTTACTGTACGAACCTTTTTGTCAATACGGTTGTAGACATCAGCATCGATATAGGACTTGAGACGATCCGCCTCCTGATGGATTTCCCTCAGTTCGATCAATACTTGATTAGCCAAACTCTTATAGGAATCTGAGCCTTTCTCTACCAAGACTCCCTCTAACTGCTGAATATCCTTGTCCGCCTGACGAATCCGAGCTTTTAAAAGCTCAATCCGATCATCGAGCGAACGATCCTGCAAAAGAGGATAGCGCCAACGTTTATAGAGACGATAACCACCATAGCCTAGCAGGACACAAGCCGCAAGTGGGAGAGCATATTGAACCAAAAGGCCCAATAAGAACAAGAAGCCCCAAAAATAGAGACAGCCTTTCCAAAAACCATTACCTGATTTCATAAACATTCCTTATTTTCAATTTATAAGTCTATTTTAGCACAAAAGACAAAAATGAGGGCGGAAATCCCCTAGAAAAGAGTTGATTTCTTTGCTGTAGAATGGAACTTGGTAGCGCGTGTGCTAATTTCAGTGAAGCGGACTCAAACCACAAACACACTCTGATGAATATCAAAACAAAAGCTTGAAATATCGGGGGAGTTGTGTTAGAATGAAAGCATAAAGGGAAAATAATGCTTCTAGCATATATAACTAAAAAGCCCCACCGTGCCACCGATGGGGTTTTTTGCTACCCTCTAAAAGGGTTAAATGCTACTTGCTACGTCTCTTTATCCATAGCTTGAAAAGCTCAGATAGTACGTTAACAAGTAACGGAGCTAGAAAAAGGGAAAATAATTCTAGCATATATAACACCTCCCTTCCTTAAATTGAGGGGGCCAAAACATTATATCATACCAGATTTATATCATCAACATCGCTTAATTCTTGGCATAGATAGACTTAGATACACAAATAACCTTACTAGCAAATCTCTATACAAACTCAGAAATCAAGCTTTTAAGACAAAGCAAAAAGCCCCTAGATTCATAGCTAAGGGCTGATTGATTTGCAAGGATAGGCAGGACTGTCGGGGCTCCTGCATTTCTCGACCCACTATAAGTGGCGCGTTGGTGACAGATTCTCAACCTCTATCCTTCATGTCTTCATTATAGCACTTTTTTCTCAATTTTCAATCCGTGCATTTAAATTTATTACCTATCTTTTCTCTAGTATCCTTCAACCATATTGCACTTCCACCTCACTCATGATTTCCAGCAAAGTTTTCCCTTTAATCTGTAAAGAAATTAACTCATCAAAAGATGACACTTTATATTCATTATCTCCAATCACCACTAAAATATCATGAACAGAATTAGGGAAAATACCACATACTTGATTCTTATAATCAAAAGAAGCGTCCCAACCATTGTCATACAATGCTCGTAAATCATCAAATATTGCCATAATATATCTTGATTCTCCTATATAAGATATTCCACAACTTATCCAAAACCGTATGAAAATTTATCTGGTAACTCTTTTCCTAATTTAATACTTTTAATCAAAGTATCTTTGACAAACGAAGCAAATTGTCCTAAATCATCTCCAACATAGCTATATTCCAAAGTAGTTTTATCGATAGTTGCAATACCTTTACAAGCTCCACTCACAATAGAATACTGCCTCTTAGACGAGCTATCTTCTATTCTGTACATCGTAATAATTTGTTTATCAATCTTTGTCATTTTCTATTTAGTGTAAAATAAGGCACTGGAATTATTCTTGGCTCTCAAAAATATAATTGCAACAAGGTATCGAAATCGTCTTCGAAAACATTTTGACTATTTTGCTTTATTTGCTCAATGATTTTATCCTTTTTATCTCTGTCTAAAGGTAGTGTTTCAAACGCTTCTTCTTTTACTAAGAATTCACCATTTTCTCCCTTAAATTCTTTTGTAATTTTTCTAATATGACTCTCGAAATCGATAGATTGAAGCTCTTCGTCGTTTATGTTATCTTCAATCGCATCTAGTAACAAACTAATTGAAATTTTAATCATCTTTAGATACCTCTATTTTCTATTAGCCCTATTTTCAAAAAGCCAAATATAAATGGATTACTTATAATTTCCTATCGTAGAAAAAATCTCTCCAAAAAGGATTTTCACTATCAAAAATTTCAACCTCTTCTTCAGTCATATTATAAGGATAGTCCTCAAATAAGTTATAAATTTTTTTCCGATCAAAGCTAAATAGATGTTCTCCTATGGAATCTATTTTATCAATCCACCATATTTTTGACTCTTCAGTCTCTTTGTAAAAATCACTATATCCTTCAAGAAAAGATTCTGCTGTAACGGAGTCACACATCCCATCTTGCAACTCTAAATCATCGCATCCATTCTCATTACAATCTGTCATTATTCTGATTTTTCCTATCATTTCTTATATGCCTTTTATTAAAAAGACCAGATTCTTACTACAATTTCTAATTGATTCATCAAGAGTCACTATCCAATCTCCTAAATACAGCCACTTTATTCACCAAGTCGTCCTCTGTGTAGTCAATTGTAAAAGTATCTAAACTAAATGGAATTGAATGAATCATAGGGACACTGTGTACCCTATACTCTTTTTCCCCAATTCTTACAAAATGATTGATTTTCAAATCTGAAAAATCAGGATTCTAAACAGTAATTGAAACAAGACGATTCGCAATTTTATAAACATCAATTATCTTATTTTTCATGACTAATTTATCCATAATTATTATTTCAATACTTGCGTTCTAGGGAATCAAAACCAATTTTCGATTTAATACTATCAAATAAATCTAAAATAGAGTGGGGAGTGCTTTCTTAAACAATAAAGAAGGTTTATCTTGGTCTGGATAAACTTGGTCTACCCACTCATGAATTTGATTATAAAAAATCAACAGCTCTTTGCTTGGTGGTATCATCATATCTAAAACGAAACCTCCTTTACTTTAACTTCATTATAAACTTTCCTATCCTAATATTCAATCAACAAGCTACCATTACGATAGCTTTTTAGAAAATGGTAAGTAGCCTTTTCTATCTCTTTAATTCTCATGATTTGATTTCTTATACTCAATGAAAATCAAAATGCAAACTAGGAAGCTAGCCGCAGGCTGTGCTTGAGTTCAGCAGGCAAGAAACTAGCACGGTCAAACGTCCTTTTTTTATTACCTAATAATACTATCATACCACATCTAGAAAACACACTAAATTATTAGTAATCCCCATCGATTTGCAGTATAATGATGGAAAGGTGAGTTGATACTCACGGTTCACCAAAAAGACTGGTTTGGCGAGTTTATGGAGGAGGGATTTATATGGATAGATCAAAAAAAACTTGGGTTATTGATGGATATTTATGGTTAAATTGCCCTGTTTGCGGAACTGAAGTTATGGACTATGATATCTGTGACGTCTGTCGTTGGCAAAATACAGGTATTATAAATATTGACGGTGGCCCAAATAAATTGACTCTAGCCGAAGCCAAAGAAGCTTACGCAAGGAGAAAAATCGTAAAAATTCTAGAATTTGATACAGTGTTGTTAAAAAACGGTCAAACGGCGACAATTGTCGAAAAGTTAAGTGAAGATACTTTTATTGCTGACATAGGAGATTCCCCGAAAGACTGGGATACCATAACAATTACAATCAATGATATTGAAAAAGTAGTGTATTGAAATAGCTAATATATTTGTATAGTGTTGGGAGTAACCTTAAATGAATAAGACTGGAAAAGAGAATTTGATAATCATTGATGGTCGAGAATATGTCCATTGTCCAGTATGTGGGACTGTTACAGCAGTGTATGACATCTGTGACGTCTGTCAGTGGCAAAACACAGGAGAAACTAATATAGATGGTGGCCCTAATGAAATGACCCTTGCGGAGGCTAAAGAAGCTTATGTTAATGGAATTCCAATAATATAACAGACTGAAAGGAGAGACTGATGGATCTTAGAAAATTTAATAATAAGGTTGTCAGAATCACCGATATTGATGGCCAAATATTTAAAGGCGTAGCTCTTTACGAAGACAAAGATGTCTATGATGAAGAACTTGATGGATTATCTGTTAATTCTGGAACCAGATGGACAAAACTCTTTGAAGATGAAATAAAGGAAATTGAAATTACTGATAAAATCGACTAGTACCTCATATAACTGAAATAGCTTTAATCTATCTATAAATCGTCTTGCGAATATCTCACGTCCTACATCATACAATCACTTATCTTCAATTCTAAGTCTAGTCTCTGAATTGCTTTTTCAAAATTTTTAATGCTTTTTAGTTTCTTTTCTACTTGGTTAGTGGTCACACTGGTATTCCTTATAGTATAATTAGTTTAAAGAGAAGTGAGGTAGAAATGATAGTGTCGCTACGCAACTTCATAGTTTGAGATGACGGGACAGGCACACCGTCCACTACTCTTGAGCGCTTAGATTATTCTAGGTGCTTTTTTTGCATTTTCTCGGTGTTCGCTCTTGGTTCAAGTCCATTCTCCATACCATTTGGTAAGGAATTAAGAGACATTTTTATCTCTTCTATCTCCTTGTCATTCTGCTAGCAACTAAGGCAAGTTATCGCACAATTGATATTGACCCACAAACTATAGAGGTCTTAAAAGTGTATCAAAAAAGACAAAGGCAAGAAGCTTGGAAACTTGGTCGGACTGAAACTGTTGTCTTCTCAGATTTTATTCATAAATACCCAAACAATAAAACACTATCAACTCGTTTAAACACACGTTTCAAACATGCTGGTGTACCTAATATTGGATTCCATGGTTTTAGACACACACACGCTAGTCTCTTGCTAAACTCTGGAATACCATATAAAGAATTACAACACCGTCTAGGTCATTCTACATTAGCTATGACTATGGACACTTACAGTCATCTCTCCAAAGAAAAAGCAAAAACAGCCGTCTCATTTTATGAGAAAGCTGTGAGCTCGTTATAAGTGATGACAAAAATGATGACAAACCCAGAAATCAACGTTTTAAGACAAAGCAAAAAGCCCACTGTTGTAGGCTTTCTGTAAGATATTTCTTAAAATTAAAGCATTTTGTTGTAGAATAGATTTAGTATAAATTACACTTTGATATGCTTTATAAATGTTGATTCTGTAGTATTTTTAGAATTTACATATTAAATAAAATAGATTAAACTTTACTCCAGGGTGGACAAAAAGGAGTACAAATTTCATGGTGATGAGTTCAGTAGGCAAGTAAGAAGTACCGTTTAGGTGCTTTTTATTTTACTCTATTCATCTTGTAGATTAAGGCTGTATATCTAAATTTACTTTGGTTAAAAATTATCTAAAAACATTAACTAATGTATATGTGTCTGTGGTATAATTAGGGTAGTGTTTAATAATATTTTAAACATAAATATAAAACAGGAGGCATTTTATGAAAATCTAGCATATATTACTTGGTTTATAGTACAATTATCTACGATTTATATTTAAGTAATTGAGTCTAATTAACTTTTTATTGCTTAGAGTAAATTATAAAATAAAGGAGTATTTAAAGTGAAAAAGAAAAACATAATTATTACAGCTCTTATAGCACTATTTATAGTCTTTGCTGGTGTGGAGTCTGTGTCAGCAGACCATGTAATTAATAAAAGCGAGACTGAAAGAATTAGTAAACTAATAAATGGTATGACAAAGTATCAAAAAGACGCTTATGATGCACAATTTAGTGGTTTAAAAATTGCTCAAAATAGTGGCGTATTCTACTGGGGTAAAAATGGAGAACTTGCTTGGTATAAGCCTGAAGATGAAATTATATTAGACCCTTTAAACGTAACCGAATATGAAAAAATACATTATAGTAGTCGCTTTGATGATGAAGATTTAGTCTGGGGTGTATATATTGCTGAGACGAACAGACTTAGAGGGTATGATAGTTTTGATAAAATCAAAAAAGAATTTGATAAAGAAAAAGAGGAAGAAGCAAAAAAACATAAGGCATATATAGAAGAACGTAAAGAAGCTAGAAGAAATAGGTCAGAAGAAGAAAAAAGAAAAGAAGCTGAGTATAGAGAAAAACTAATTACAGATAAAAAATATGTAAACGAAGAAGATTTAAAATATGTGGGAGATGTTCTCAGAAATCATTATGGGGTGTTCTACTGGGGTGAAACTGGAGAACTTGCTTGGTATCATCCTGAAACTGGAAAAGTATTAGACCCTGTTAAAGCCCATTATGGCAAAACTTATGGCTCAACAATAGTTACCATTACTACCAAAGAAAATTTTGAAAGTGGGGACCACGTTTTTGCTTCCTATGTGGCAGAAATTAATAAACGTAGAGGATATGACTCTCTCGAAAAAATTAAAGAGGGAATGAAAAAGCCTAAGAGTGATACTACAGTAAAAACTGAAGAAGTTCCTACTAAAAAATCTGAAGAACCATTAAAAAAACAAGAGAATGAACTGAAGGAAAAGAAAGTAGACGAAAGTACTAATAAAAAAGAAGCTACAACACAGCAACAAGGTTGGGTGCAAGAAAATGGTAAATGGTTCTACTATGACCAATCAAACAACAAGCAATCTGGTTGGGTTCAAGTAAATGGTGCATGGTATTACTTAGCACAAGATGGAGAAATGAAGACAGGTTGGTTAAATCAAGGAGGCTCTTGGTACTATCTTACTGATTCAGGCTCTATGAAAACAGGTTGGCAAAAAGTTAATGGAACTTGGTATTATCTAAATGGTTCAGGAGCTATGCAAACAGGTTGGCTCAATCAATCTGGTACATGGTACTACTTAAATAGCTCTGGTTCTATGCAGACTGGTTGGCTTAGACAAAGTGGAACTTGGTATTACCTAACTGAATCAGGTTCTATGAAGACTGGTTGGTATCAAATTAGCACTAAATGGTACTACTCTTATAGTTCAGGAGCATTAGCAGTTAGCACAACAGTTGACGGTTATACTGTAAATGCTAATGGGGAATGGATTTAGTAACACGTTTTTTAAGGTAATAGATAAGCACTGGATATTCAGATTCAGTGCTTTCTTTTTTCTTTTTGTTTTTTAATCGACCTCTTCAACAAAGAAAAACCATTCTAAAATTACAACCTATACCTAATTCCTTATCTGAATAACATAACCGTCTACGATTAGATAGATTTAGTATAAATTACACTTTAGTACTTTTTTATCACTAACTATCTTGGCTTAATTCAAGTATTTCCATCACCTTATGAACAATCATCTTATGCTGTGGATGTTTCTGAATCTTCAATAATAGTTCCATCATCTCTGTATCTTGTGCCACAGAATAAGGTAAGAAAAAATCACTCAATGGAACTTCTAAAGCATCAACAATCTTCACAAAAGTTTCCAAAGAGATGTTTCTGTGGTTATTCTCTATCTGACTGATATAAGGAACACTTAGATTTGTTCTTTCTGCTAATTCTTGCTGTGTAATCTTCTTTGAAACTCGTAAATCTCGTATCTGATTACTTATAGTTTCTAATATATCATCCATTCCTTCACCCTCTATGTTAAATCTACTATCTATCTTATAGATTAAACAATCAGGTTTACATTCTCTATAGTTTAATATTAATTAGAAACATATTCTATTGTTAAAGTTTGTGTGATATAATTATAACTATTAGGAAATATTTATTTTATTTCATTAAGTAAAGTTAATATTTAGGAGGTCATATATATGATTAAAAAGCTCAAGGAATTGAGCAAAGAACAAAAGATTATAGGTAGTATTGTACTATTGCTTATCCTCGTTTTGTTCTTCACACTATTAACTAGCGGTAGCACTAAACACTCACAAGTTCAAACTAAGGCTAGTGATTCTGTCAAACAGTCTTCACAAGTTAAACAGTCTAGTTCATCTTCCTCTACTTCATCATCTAGTAGTGAAACTAGCTCTAAAATAGAAAAATGGTCTCCAACTGGACATATAGCTGTAGACGCTTATCTAAATACACCACAAGTTAAAATCATACTACGAGCCAAAGCAGTGAGAGAGATAGCACACAAACTCTCTAACACAGATAAACTCTACGAAGTTGAAGCCGAGGTAATTGGGATTGAAGAAAAAGATGAATACCGTGAGTACAGCATAACAGGCAAGAAGCTTCTTATTCGTACACCTGAATCACTAGCTGTGAAAATGAATGAACTTATGGTCTATACGGGAAATACAGTATCTTTAGAAAAATATGATTCAATCGATAAAGGCTCGTTAGTAATCAGTGAAGTGAGAAAAACAGAAAAAGCACAAGAAGAGGAAAAAGCAAGTATTGAAGCCTCCAAATCAAAAGAGGAGGAAAAGAAAGCATCTTCACGAGCAAAAGAGCAAGAACAAGCTTCATCTCACACTACAACTACTCCTACACAATCGTCTACACCTGCTCCACAATCAAATTTAAGACCGTTCAAAAACTGTAAGGAAGCACGAAAAGCAGGACGTGTAAACATACCTGCTAGTGACCCACAATATGGTCCATGGCTAGATAGAGACAAAGACGGATACGGATGTGATGAATAGTAAAAAAGTTCTTATTCTACTGTCACTACTACTTATTATAATCGTCACATTCACAGCATACTTAACTACTCTACCACAAACAGAATACCAGATAGCTATAAAGAGACTCCAAAAGATAAGTTTAGAGGCTGTGGAACAGAAAATACAACATAAAGAAAGCTTTTACCTATACACAGGTAGAGAAGGTTGCCCATATTGTCAAAAATTTGCTCCAAAACTAGCAAAAGCAGTGGATAAAACTGAGACAACTGTGTATTACTTGGATAGTGAGCATATAGATAAGACAAGTTGGAATAACTTTAAAACAACCGTAGGATTCAAAACAATACCCAATCTCACTTACTTCACAAATGGTACAGTATATGACATATTACCGAAAGCAAGTCAAGCTAGTGTTGAAGTGATTGAATCATTTATAAGAAAGGAATAAATTAGGATAGTAGGCATGAACAAGATTTTTAAATACATTATAGGATTTACATTGATATTTCCTCTTTTAATTTTATTTTATGCTTGTATGGAATCAAGCAATCATAAGCAACAATATTCTAAAGATACAGAACGTGTTACTAAGCTAGTTGAAGCACTAGAAAATGACACAACAAATATTAAACCAAATATAACGTTAGAGGAAGCTTTGAAGCTTGTTTCTGAGGATAGTGAATTGTCATCTGTTAAAAAGGAAATTCAACATCTAAAAGACACATACAAAACCGATTACGAGAACAAATTCAGTGACTTGTCTAATCGTGTATTTAAAGTAGCATCAAAACTTAATACACAAATCGAAAAGATTAAAGAAGAAGAAAAAGAGCGTCAAGAACGAGAAGAACGGGAAAAACAGAAAAAATTGAAAGAGGAAGCAGAGAAAAAATCTAAAGAATCTGAGAAAAAGTCTAATGAAGAAAACAGAAAAGTAGATTTAGATGCTTTCTATAATGCTATTCAAGAAGGTGTAGATAAAGTAAATACGCAATTAGGGGCAAATATGCTTGAAATGGAAAAAACATCTGTAACACCTGGCATCAGAATCATTCTCACAGAAAATAATGCTTCGTATTCAAACAAAGAACTTAGAGCAATAATCAGTGCGTTAAACAAATCTTTATATAAAATCGCTAAATCCCACGGAGTAAATAGCCCTAGATTCTACTACACCCTCAGTGGAGAAGAAATCGCTGTGAATCGTTATGTAATGGCACCTGATGAAGTTAAGTTTTCTGGAATATTAAAATAGGAGATTACTAATGAACATAGGGAAAATTATTAAAATAACTGAAGATACTGCTTATATAGGTTATGAAGATGGAAGCTTAAAGGAAATTCCTATTGAATCTTGTGACTTTGAACCTGCAATAGGTGATTATGTCGAAGTTTATGAAGGTATTGTCATAAAAGTCGATATCAAAAAGAACAACATAGGGAAAAAGAGCCAATCTAAAAAAATAGGAATTATAGTCACTCTACTACTACTGTTTGTAATTATTGTTATAAGTTTTATAAATACTAAAGAACAAATTTTAAACAATCAAACAACATCAAAACAAATTTCATCATCATCCAAAAAAAGTAGCTCCACCTCTTCATCTTCTTCAAAGGCAAGTAGCTCTACTACACCTTCATCATCTAGAGAGAGTAGCTCTAGTTCATCATCCTCAGTACCATCAAAACCTAAGATTACTGTAGATAATGATAAAGCAAATTATGGTGAAGTAGACTATAACAAGTGGAATCATGATGAAATAGCCGTAGATACTAAAGTAAGAGTATATGGTAAAGTTTTACAAGCTATGGAAGATGGGAAAGCCTATACACTGCGTGTAGCCATAAATGATGACTATGATAAAATTATTTTGGTTTCTATTCCTTCTGAATACAACAATAGAGTCATAGCCGAAGATGACCATATAACCTTATACGGACTAGTAAAAGGGAGACAAAGTTATGAAACGGTCTTCAAAGCCACAAAAACACTACCTCTTATGGTTGCCTATATGTATGAAAACTAATACTACATGAAAAAGAAAATATATAACCAAATTATTCACATTTCAGATACACATGTTATCATTCGACTCCACACAAATGAGACTCTAAATGTTCCTATAAATGAGTTAACTTTCCATCCTAAATTAAATGATATTGTTGAAGTCTATCAAAATCAGAATCACGTAGTAGTTTGTCCTCTACCACAGAACAACAAGCTTTGGATTCTTATATCCTCAATTACACTTCTACTTCTTACCATTATAGGAGCTACTTTTTTATTCTTTAGACATCCAGATAGGAATATAGAAACCGTAGATAGTCAATCTTCACAACAAAGCTCCTCTACTACTTCTAGTTCCTCTGCATCATCCAGCTCTTCATCCAGCACATCTACCACAAGCTCTAGTTCAACTGCAGATAGTATAATAGATACGACAGCGGAAGAGCTTCGAGACATGGAGAACGATGGTAGGTTAAAAACTGGTCAACTATATCGCTTCACAGCAGAACTAACACGCCAAAAGTTTTGGGAAGCATACGTAGGACACTTTAAAGCTCTGGATACATACCATACTATTTGGGTAAAAGCTAGTAATGCTCCTATGACTGGTGTACAAGTACAAATTAAGAAATCTATGATTGAGGGATGGCAAGAAGGAGCGACCGTTACTTTCACAGTCAAAATCATGGAAGACTCTGAAAAATTTCAATTCTGGGTTGCTACTGATGCCACACTTATCACGACTCCCACAGAAGAAAAGCACACAGAAAATACAACACAAGAAATTGATACACAGGCTATTCTACATGGAGACTACTCTAGTATAGCTGGTACTTGGAGGAATGAGCTAGGACATGAAATAGTATTTAATAAGAATGGTTTAGTAAAAGGAGGACAGATAGCTAAATCAGGCATGGGAAGCGATGGACACATAGGTTTTAGTATTAGCTCAGGACCTATAGGAGCTGCAATGGGAGTATATCCCCCTGGAACAAGTATACCTATGAAACGATTTGAGAATAACCAAATAATATCAATCGAAGACCCAACTGATAAGAGTAAAACTAGAATTATCATTACTCAAACACATCCATCTGATGAAAAAGCTGTCTACTACAAAATAGACTAAAACAACATTCTCTATACTTACAAAGTTTTACTAGTTACCTGAAAATCCCTGCAATTACTCATTGCAGGGATTTTGTATATCCGTTATATCACATGAACCTCCTTCAGAAAATTCCACACTACTAACATATTTTTGATATAGAGAGTTAATCGGTGAACAGCAAAATTCACATACATCCATTACTATTCTATTTTTTAATCGACCCTTAGAAATCCCATTATCACGCGCATTACTAACCAGAAACACAGAAAGAGAAATTAATACTATTGTACAGTAAAAACTGATAGCTGAATCAAGTCAACACTACAAAAACATGAAATTCTATAATGTAAAACCTCTTTAAATAGCTAGTTTTATTCTCTAATTTATCTCATAAGCATACGCCTTTATGCCGTGAAAGCAAATTGACAGTAAGTAGGCACAAAGTACGCTAAGAACGTCTCAGACGAAAGGCTTTAGTTTTTCGGATGGACAGTTCATTTGTACGAGAGTGCCTTGTTTCTTGCTGTCAATTAGACCATGGAATAAATTAGGCGTATTTGGTACTTAACAAAGTATTTCACTCCTTTGCCTTCGCTCATGGCGGGCTAGTCGTTCATACTTTGTAGTAATGTAGCAAGACATTTCTCTACTTACCCTTATTATATAATTATAACTATTTTTACAAGAATAATACTACAATACTACAAAAGGAGTAAATAGCTAGTGTTATAGCCACTTTTGCCTGTAGTTACTCTGTAGCTTCTAGACGTTCATAGACACGTGTTGGACTACATGTGCTACAAGGTCGCTTGTTCTTAACGACTTCAAAGTCATTACGATTATCCAATACCTCACGGATTTTCGAAGCTCGTTTACTACTTCGTCCTCTACCAGTGTCTTCATCAAACAGTATGTAAGCTAGTTCACTTGTGTAAGTAACAGTCACTAAGCCTGATTCCTTTGCGCTCCAATACTCTCGGGTTTCTTCCTCATATCCCTTCCATATACGGTAGTATTCCCTCTTCTCAGATAGAGTATAATTTCTCCAATTATCAGGTACAATAAACTCATCCAGAAATTCATTTATTAGTTCTCTCTCTATATCCTCTTCTTTGAAGTCGCTTTGAATCTCTTCCAATCTTTCTAAAGTCGTTCTACTTGGAAACATAATTCCATATTGGTAGAATAGAAATCTAGCTTCAGCAAGAATTTGTAAGAAGTAATCTTCTGAAACATTCATTGGATGCTCATCAACAACAATTTCTCCACAATTCAAAGGATAGAATCTTCTTTCAACTTCAAAATCCCTGAGAAATGCTTTAGAATTTCCAGTTGCAATAAATACATTATGTCTTGGTTGTCTTTTGTGAGTTTTATACAATTCCCTACACATATCGTATGAAGCACTAAGGAATCCCTTAATTCTATTTATATCACTCTGCTTTAGTCCCTGTAATTCTGGAATCTCTACAACACATACATATTTAAGCACCCTATAGTCTTCTTGTGTTTTTCCAAATGAAATAGGAGTATCAGTAAAAGCATCAGGCAATAAACGACGAGCTACTGTACTTTTTCCTATCCCTTGTGGACCAATCAAGACAGGTACATTATCAAATTTGATACCTGGTTTATATACACGTCCAATTAGACCTGTTAAAAACATCTTGGATACCTCACGTGTGTATATATTATTCTCACACCCTAACAGTGTTTGAAAGAAGTATTTCACACGAGATACTCCATCCCACTCAACGCTTTCAATTCGCTCTTTTACAGGATTAAATTTCCGTCTACGTGCCACTTCTAATACAGCATCTTCAATATAATCCTTTTTAGGAGTAAAGTGAAACTGTTTATCAATATATACCAAAAACAAAGAAGTGTCTTCGCTATCCCATTCTCCTTTCAGAGTTCCCCAAGGTGTCTTATCTAGTTTTTCAACTGCTCCTGTGAATTCATTGTAACCTAATAATGTCATCTTAGATTCAAATGATTCTAAGATAAGCACTACGTTTTGAGGTGAACTGACAGGTTTCCCTGAATTGTTGAGATTAAATTTAGGCATGTCAAGAACTTTATCCTCTGTCTGCTTTTTTTTAAAAATGATTGTCATAAGCAACTCCTTCTGTTAGTAACATAATTACACTATATAGCATAATTGATAGCAATTGAATCAAAGATTCAACATGGTTATAAATTCCTATGTATTTCAAGAAATCATAGAATTTTTCAATTGTGTTTATTTTCTTTTCATACAATGTATTCACTCCTTATTAGTAATTGAAAGAAACTTCATAACATCTGATTTCTTATAGAAAACTTTGCGAGTTCCTTCTATTGGTGGACAGTATCGGGTTAACCCCAAACGCTCCCATTCATGCAGAGTTACTAAACTAATACCTAGTTCTTTGATTAACTCTTTCTGTTGTATCAAGCCAAACGAGTCACTATGAGGTGAAAGCATTGCATGTGATAGATAATCATTTATTAAATGCTCAATCCTCTCCAATAATGCTAGTTCTGCTTCCTTAGATAATATCCCTTGTGGTATACTATACATATATCTCCTTTCTTTCCTATTTGTGCACAACTATCCTCTCATAACTATTACAGCTTACCTACTTAACTAAGTTAATTAACTTAGGTTATGTTTTGCATTTTATCAGTTTTTTATTTACATGTCAAGAGTTTTGTGCTAAAATATTACTAAAGTTATTAAACGGAGGTTAAAAATGATAGGAGAATATCTTAAAAAATGCCGCACAGAAGGCGATGTAACTACTAAGAGCCTTGCTGAAGACCTAAAAGTATCACAGTCTTATATCTCACAAATTGAAAATGGGAAAAAGATTCCCAGTTTAACTAAACTCATTGATATTACTGAAAGCATTGCTTCACTCTCTATAAAAGAAAAATGCGAACAAGATGGATTAGAGTTCGATGAATACTGCATTGAATATAAAACATTGGCTAGCACTTATATTGGTGATATAATCAAAAATATCAACATGAATTCAGTTCATAACGATAAAGAGAAGCAACTTTTAAAAGATTTAATTGAATTAAGAAATGATAAATCCATATTCTCAAAGTTAAAAACATACAAAGATATTAGCCACGATATTATCAATGGAGAAAATATTAAAATCAACCTTGATTATATCTTTAGAAAGAATGTAAAAATAACTATTGATGGTCAAGCACTCACAACTGAAGACTTAACCGCTCTACAAATACTAATTGAAGGTATTCGTTCTAGACACAAATCATAATAACTATTTTTCATAACCTTTTACAGCTTGCCTACTGATGTTAGAAAGGTTAAGAAATGAAAATAGCAGAAATCAAGAAACAAAACGGTGACACTGTATATCGTGCAAAAGTATACTTAGGAGTAGATAAACTCACAGGAAAAAAAATAAAGGCTAATCTGACAGCTAGAACTAAAACTGAATTGAAGAAAAAAGCTCAATTAGCTAAAGCCGAATTCCAAAATAATGGCTCTACTAAGAAGGAAACCATTCCACTAACAAGCTATGAAGAAGTAGCTCAATTATGGTGGGAAAGCTATCAACACACAGTAAAACCAAATACACAAGATTCAGTAAAACGACTACTAGCTAACCATTTGATTCCTCTATTTGGTTCTTATAGGTTAGATAAGTTAACCACTCCAACTATCCAACGCATTGTTAATCAACTAGCTCTACGTGCTAACAAAAGAGAAGAAGGCGCATTTCTACACTATGATAAAATTCACGCGCTAAATAAACGTATCCTACAATATGCTGTGACAATGCAGATTATTGATATAAATCCAGCTCGTGAAGTTATTCTTCCTCGTAAAATAAAAAAGGGTAGAAACAAAGTCAAGCACTTTAATAACTTAGAGTTAAAGAAATTTCTCAGTTATTTGGAAGAGGCTAACTTAGCAATATATAGAAATATCTATGAAATTACTTTGTATAAGTTTCTTCTTGCTACTGGTTGCCGTATTAATGAAGCCTTAGCTCTACACTGGTCAGATATTGACCTACATAATGCAACTGTGAATATTACAAAAACACTAAACCATTTAGGTGAGATTAACAGCCCAAAGTCTGAGGCAAGTTATCGCACAATTGATATTGACCTACAAACTATAGAGGTCTTAAAAATGTATCAAAAAAGACAAAGGCAAGAAGCTTGGAAACTTGGTCGGACTGAAACTGTTGTCTTCTCAGATTTTATTCATAAATACCCAAACAATAAAACACTATCAACTCGTTTAAACACACGTTTCAAACATGCTGGTGTACCTAATATTGGATTCCATGGTTTTAGACACACACACGCTAGTCTCTTGCTAAACTCTGGAATACCATATAAAGAATTACAACACCGTCTAGGTCATTCTACATTAGCTATGACTATGGACACTTACAGTCATCTCTCCAAAGAAAAAGCAAAAACAGCCGTCTCATTTTATGAGAAAGCTGTTAGTTCTTTGTGAAGGGGGACAAAAAGGGGGACAAAAAGGGGGACAAACCCAGAAATCAACATTTTAAGACAAAGCAAAAAGCCCACTGTTGTAGGCTTTCTGTAAGATATATCTTAAAATTAAAGCATTTTGTTGTAGAATTCAACGACAAGTGCTTCGTTGATTTCTGGGTTGATTTCATCGCGTTCTGGCAAGCGAGTCAATGAACCTTCCAATTTTTCAGCATCGAATGATACGAATGCTGGACGTCCAAGAGTAGCTTCTACTGCTTCAAGGATAGCTGGAACTTTCAATGATTTTTCACGAACTGAGATCACTTGACCTGGAGTTACACGGTATGATGGGATATCAACGCGTTTTCCGTCAACAAGGATGTGACCGTGGTTTACGAATTGACGAGCTTGACGACGAGTAGTCGCAAGACCAAGACGGTAAACAACGTTATCCAAACGACGTTCCAAAAGAAGCATGAAGTTGAAACCTAGGATTCCGCCTTTGATTTTTGTAGCTTGTACGAACAAGTTACGGAATTGTTTTTCACCTACACCGTAAGTGAAACGAAGTTTTTGTTTTTCAGCCAATTGCAAACCGTATTCTGACAATTTAGAACGGTTGTTTGGTCCGTGTTGTCCTGGTACGTAGTTACGACGTGCCAATTCTTTACCTGTACCTGTAAGTGAAAGGCCAAGGCGACGAGCTTGTTTCCAAGATGGTCCTGTATAACGTGACATGTGAATGTCCTCCTGATATAAATAATATTTCGGTGGAAATAGTCACTTAGAAAGCCCTGATTCGTGCAGATGCCCTTCGCCTAAACAGCCAAGGTTACTTATCATAAGACACCTGTTGACGAGCTTCATGCTTTCCTGCTGATATTTCACACAAAATCCATTTTACCATGAATGGCTAGATTTGTAAAGGGGTTTTAAGCTTTATTTTCACTGCCAGAGAGATTGAGAAGGAGGGTAAAGGTGCTTCCGAGACCGTACTGGCTGCTGACTGTAATTTCCCCACCCAATTGATGGGCCAATTCACGCGCAATCGCAAGTCCTAAGCCATGACCACCTGTTTTCATATTACGCGAAGTTTCGACACGATAAAGGCGTTTGAAAATATTCTCCAAATCCTCTGGGGAAATGCCCTGCCCCTCATCGGTCACACTGATTGAAAGCTGGTTCTTCTCCACCTTAGCCACCACTTCCAGCTTGGTTCCTGGAGCTGAGTATTTAAAAGCGTTATTGACCAGATTCACCAAGATTCGAGAAAGCTTGGCATAATCTCCCTCAATCCGAGCAGACTCTGGGATTACCTGCAAGTGAACATCTCGCTCCTCCTGCTCAATCAAAAACTGAAATTCACTCATGCACTCAATCAAGAGCTGGTCCAGAAAAATACTGTCTTTGCTGGTGGTTTCCACCTGATTTTTAGCCGTGTTTAGGGTCAAAAAATTTAATTCCTCAACCAGTTTATTGAGTCTTTCCGTCTGGCGTCCAATGATTGCTAGATAATGGTCCTGTTCTCCTTCTTTGATAACCCCATCCAAAATCCCTTCTACCGTCGCTTGGATCGAAGTGATGGGGGTCTTGATATCATGCGAAAGTTGAGCAATCATCAAACCCTTTTCTCGCTCGCTTTCTTCCAAGGAATCAAAGGTCGCCTGCAAATCATGGGACATTTCATTGAAAGCTTGGCCTAAATGCTGAAATTCTACAGGGCCTTGAACCTCCAGATTTGATGGAAAGTCCTTGTCCGCTACCCGCTTAGCATGTTCCTTGAGTTTGCCCAACGAAGTAAAGACCGGCGATAGGAGAAAGAGACTAATCCCAGCACCGATAAAACTAGCCACAAGAGTCATCCCCACTAGGAAATAAATCTCACTTTTTTCGATTAGCATGCGCTGAATAGCCCAAAAAACCACGATAATCGTTAGAAGTGTTGAAATGACATAACCCACTAAAATATAACTTTTTAGTTTCATTGACTACCTCGTGCTTTCTCAATTTTGTAGCCCAAGCCCCAAACAGTTTTGATGGTCGGCGTTTCTGCACTAGCATGTTTAGCCAACTCCTGTCGCAGAGCATGAATATGAACATTCAAGGTATTAGTGTCATCCACATAGTCTTCTTGCCAGACCTTTTCATAGAGGTCTGTTTTAGAGAAAACGCGCTCTGGATTGCTGGCTAGAAGCCATAGAAGTTCGAAGGATTTGACTGTCAAATCAAGCGCCACATCTCCGACTTGAACCTCATGACTACTGTGATTCATTCGTAAATCCCCGAGACTGACGACTTCTGACTCACCTCCACGATGAAGGCGACGCAAGATATTGTGGACACGCAAAACCAGCTCACGGGGGCTAAAGGGCTTGGCAATAAAGTCATCTGCCCCCAAACTTAGACCGTAAATCTTGTCCTGCTCGCTGGTCTTAGCCGTGATAAATAGAAAAGGCTGATCCGGAAATTGATACTGAACCTCGCTAATCAAATCATAACCATCCATCCGAGGCATCATGATATCTGTAATAATCAAATCAATCGGTTTTCGATTGAAGATTTCTAAGGCCTCTACCCCATCATGGGCCACCAAAACCTGATATCCTGCCTGAACCAGATAGCGTTGATGAATATCTGTGATTTCTACCTCGTCGTCAACGAGTAAAATTGTCTTTCCCATCTGTCTCTCCTTTGAAAAAAACAGTGCTATACTACAATAGTATAACACTATTTTCATCGCTTTACGAACATTCTAAACGATATCTGGATTTTTCAAATCCTAGATAGAAAGTCTGTAGCTAGACTAGTCATTTTCTTCTTTTTTAGCTTTCAAACCGAGTCCACCTAGCAGACCTGCCAAGGCTAATCCAAAGAATCCAATAGTAGCCATTGATGTTTGGGCTTCACCAGTATATGGAAGCATGTCTTTTTGATCTTTCATTTGATCAGCCATCATTGGACTCGATACCTTGTTATTGGATGCCATCTTAGCTTCATAAGACATTTTGCTTGATGTTGCTGGAGCTTGATCTTGCTTCATACTTGGAGTTGCCATTGGCTGACTAGCATTCATAGTTTTGTCCTGCTCTTTGTTAGGCATCATCTTATCCTGGCTAGCAGCTGGCATTTTAGATTTCATCTCATCTTGATTGGCACTAGGCATTTGATCTTTCATATTAGACGCATCTTGATGACTATTCATCATTGGAGCCTGCATAGCTGAACCATTAGAAGAAGGGACGAAACCTGACTGCATCGGAATCAGAGACTGTTGTCCATTCAAGTTTACTGTCAATTCTTTAGTCGCTACGAGATTGCTCAAATCAGCCTTGCCATCTTTAGCGCCGTACACTTTGATTGTAGCTTTATAACTTTGCGTACCATTTTGTTTCAAGAGATCAAGTAACTCTTTGTCTGATTTGCCTTGAGTGTCAGCCAAATCTACTTCATAGAAGTAAAGACCTTTACCCAATTTTTCTACTGGTGGAAGAGCGGGGTTTTTAGCTGAACCGTTATCTGACCATGGGGCCTTGTCTGAGGCTTTCAAGATAAGACGAGTTAACATACCGTCGCCAGCGAAGAACTCGTATGGAATGACTTGGTTGACTCCGGCTGTGAATGGACCTGGGAAGTTAGCCTTATCCAAGTAAGAAGCCGGAACATCTACTGTGTCTTTAGTATTGTCAGCCACGCCTTTTTGCACTTCAGCTGGGGTAGTCAAGCCATTCAAGTTGACATCCAATTCTTTTGTCGCTACGAGGTTAGTCAAATCAGCCTTGCCGTCTTTAGCACCGTACACTTTAATGGTAGCTTTATAGCTTTGAGTGCCGTTTTGTT
Source organism: Streptococcus mitis (assembly GCF_905187495.1). GTDB lineage: Bacteria > Bacillota > Bacilli > Lactobacillales > Streptococcaceae > Streptococcus > Streptococcus mitis_CU. The sequence goes on from NZ_CAJJIB010000045.1 coordinate 80,815, forward strand.
TTAAGAGGTCAAGTAGCTCTTTATCAGATTTGCCTTGGGTACCTGCCAAATCTACTTCGTAGAAGTAAAGACCTTTGCCCAATTTCTCTACTGGTGGAAGGGCCGGATTTTTTGCTGAACCATTGTCTGACCATGGTGCCTTGTCTGAGGCCTTCAAGATCAGGCGAGTCAACATACCGTCACCAGCGAAGAATTCATATGGAATGACTTGGTTGACGCCAGCTGTGAATGGTCCAGGGAAGTTAGCTTTGTCTAGATAAGTAGCTGGAACGTCTACTGTGTCTTTAGTATTGTCAGCTACACCTTTTTGAACTTCAGCTGGGGTAGTCAAACCATTCAAATTGACATCCAAATCCTTAGTCGCTACGAGGTTAGTCAAATCAGCCTTGCCGTCTTTGGCACCATAAACCTTGATAGTTGCTTTATAGCTTTGAGTGCCGTTTTGTTTCAAGAGGTCTAGAAGCTCTTTATCTGATTTACCTTGAGTACCTGCCAAATCTACTTCATAGAAGTAAAGGCCTTTGCCCAAGTTTTCTACTGGTGGAAGAGCTGGATTTTTAGCTGAACCATTGTCTGACCATGGAGCCTTGTCTGAAGACTTCAAGATAAGGCGAGTCAACATACCGTCACCGGCGAAGAATTCGTAAGGAATAACTTGGTTGACTCCGGCTGTGAACGGTCCAGGGAAGTTGGCTTTATCCAAGTAAGTAGCTGGGACATCTACTGTGTCTTTAGTATTGTCAGCCACACCTTTTTGGACTTCAGCTGGGGTGGTTGCTGGTTGAGCTTCACTTGCTTCACGGTCTTGTCCAGAAACTGTAGCTGCAGGACTTTCCACAGGTTTAACCGCATCTTCTGTTTGTTTCTTAGATTCTGGTTTTGCTTGCGCTTCTTCTTTTGGTGCTACTACCGGCTCTTTAGCACCTACATCTGCTTTTTCTGGAGAGCTTGCAGTATCCAAGCTTGCTTTAGGTGTTGATTCTGCCTGCTCTGAAGGAAGAGCTGTATCGACTGCTGCTTTGAGAACTTCTACTGGTAAGTCGCTCTTTTCACTCACCGAAGTAGTATCTGGGACAACTTGAGTAGGGGTTGGATTGACCACATCAGCACGTACAGAACTTGGTTGACCAACTAGGACAAAGAAGCCACTAGCAACAACAACTGAGGCAACACCGACACTAAGACGGCGAATAGACCAACGAGTATATCTTTGATTTGGATTGAATTTCATAGGATTCTCCTTAGAGTTTTTCTTTATTTGATGACTCTAGTATAATCTCCTAAAATTAAAAAGGATTAAGAAAAAGTTAAAATTTTTCTTAAATCCCTCTTATAAAATACTTATATTAATTAAATCCATAAACAGATTTGGTGATTTGATAGACGACATTGGAAAGTTTGCGGGCTGGCAGGACCGAATGTTTTGTCAAACGGCTCAACATGGTCTTACGGATAGCCTGAAAGACCTCTGGATTTTCCTGCTGAATATAGGTCCACAGCTCACGTTTTTTTGCCAGATGCTCCGCTGTTCCAGCTCGGTTGAGCAGGGCACTGGAAATCACCGTCGTAATCTCAATATGATTCAGCAGATATTCTCGCATTTTGGGATGGCTCACTTGGGACAAATCAAGCTGGTCTACTAAGAGTCGATTGACCTTTAGTTGCTGGTCAATGCGCTTAATCATCACTTGCTCATTGACAGACTGGTCCTCACGCCCAATCAAATAACGATAGAAATCAACAGGTAGATAGTACATGGTCTTGACCTGCTGAAGGGGGGTAAAGACAAAGAGATTATCGACATAAAAGGTATGCTCAGGCAGTTGGAACTGGCTCGCTCGCAACAAATCTGTCCGATAAATCAGCGAGTGCATCATGATATACTGGCCTTTTGAGAAATTTCCAACCTGGTCCCAGCCAAAAATCTGCTGGACAGGCAAGACTGACTCGTAACTCATACTCTTCTTACGAGACTGGCCTTCCTTTTCATAGACAAAATTAGTCACAAAGGCATCCACTTCCTGCCCCTCGTTCTCTAGTTCCTGCAAGGTTTCAAGAATTTTCAAGTAGGCACGAGGATCCACCCAGTCATCACTGTCAACCACTTTAAAATAACGTCCAGAAGCCTCTGCCAAGCCACGATTGACCGCACCGCCATGGCCTTTATTTTCCTGATAGATGGCTCTAACGATGCTAGGATACTTACTGGCTAAACGCTCAGCTATTTCCTGAGTCTGGTCCTGGGACCCGTCATTGATAATCAAAATCTCAACTTGCTCACCACCAATCACTAGCGACTCCACACAATAATGAAGATAGGCTGCAGCATTATAGCTAGGGATGGCGATAGACAATAATTTCATGATCTACTCCTTTAGGGGACTGATTTTTTCTTACTCTCTCTTGTCACTCCTCTCTATTTTACCATAAAGTCCCGTTTTTGAAGGACTTTTACTGGAATACAAGGGGTTCTGGTCTCATTTGGGATACAGGTTTCTCTCTATTTGCTACCTTGAACATCAAAAAAGAGGGAAATCCCCTCCTTACGAATTTAATTCTGCCAAGTCATCTAGATACTGGTTGTTAATCACCGCCAAGATATAGGCATCTGCTTTCAAGAGATCATTAGGCCCAAACTGGACGTCCAGTGGTGAATTTTCTTGCTCACGAAATCCTAGGACATTGAGGTTGTATTTGCCACGTAGATCCAGCTGGCTCAGGCTTTGACCTGCCCAAACACTAGGAATTTTCATCTCCACGATAGACACATTTTTGTCCAGCTGAAAGACATCAACATTGTTATGAAAGAGAATGGTCTGCGCTAGGGATTGCCCCATTTCATACTCAGGCGAGATCACCGAGTCGGCACCGATTTTTTCCAGTACCTTCTTGGCTGTCTGACTTTTGACCTTGGCAATAACCCTCGGCACACCCAAACTCTTACAGTGCATTACTGCAAGCACACTCGATTCCAGATTTTCCCCTGTTGCCACTACAACCGTATCACAGGTATCAATACCTGCAGTTCTGAGGAGTTCCTCATCTGTAATATCGCCCACAACTCCACGCGCCAAAACAGGTTCAAATTGATTGATGCGCTCGGCGTGGTCGTCAATGGCAATAATATTCATATCTTGCTTGGCGAGGGCCGTCAGGACACTACTCCCAAAAATCCCCAAGCCTAAAATTCCAATCGTACGATCTGACATCGTTCTTCCTTTCTTATCCAATGCTAATATCTGCTTTCATATACTGAATCAAATCTTTCTTATCAGGCTGGTAGTCAGCTAGACTAACCAGCAAGGTCAAGGGACCGATACGGCCAATAAACATGAGCACCATGACAATACTTAGGGCTAGCTTGCCCAATTCTGGTGTCAAATTTGCCGTGACCCCAACTGTCGCAAGGGCTGAAATGGTCTCAAACATGAGGTAGATAAATCGCGGTGTTCCTTCTGCCGTAATTCCCAACAACATCAAGCCCAACAAGAAGGTCATCAAAAAGATAATGAAGACACTAAAGGATTTTTGGACTGTTCGAGCCTCAATGGTTCTCTGCGCAACATTGGCATGAGGCAAGCCCAGCAATTCACTACGCGCAAAGACCAACAAGACAAAGAAAGTCGTAATCTTGAGCCCCCCAGCCGTCCCTCCAGGCGCTCCACCCAGAAACATCTGTAGGATATAGATAAACAAGGTCACAGGTCGAGCTTGAGTATAGTCAATAGAAGCAAAACCGGCCGTTCTCATGCTGACGGTTTGGAAAAAGCTGACCAGCACTTTCTCTGGCACACTGAGATTGCCAATGGTTCCTGGATTGTGCCACTCCGTAAAGAGTGTGGATACTGTCCCAAACAGCAAAATCCCTGCAGTCAAGAAGAGGACTAGTTTGGTGTGGAAACGCAGACGGCGTTTTTTCTTCTTGTCAAACTGGGTTGCCAAGTCAAACCAGACCATAAAGCCAAGACCACCTGTGATAATCAAGCCAGCAATAACCAGATTGATTAAGGGATCCGTCTGAAAAGCCACTAAACTGCTACTGCCGAAATTATCAAAACCAGCATTACAAAAGGCTGAAATGGCTAAAAAGATAGAGGTAAAAATGCCTCGTCCCCAGCCGAACTCAGGAATAAAACGGAAACTTAACAGGAAGGCACCCAAGCCCTCCACCAGAAAAGTCGTCAAAAAGATGGAGCGCATAAAGGCCTTCAGCGACCGAGTTTCCCCGTAACTAAAGCTTTCCTGAATAGTTTCACGACTGCGAAGACTGAGCTTTTGCTTCCCCTGAATATAAAAGACCCCGATAAAAGTCATGAGTCCCAGACCACCGATCTGTATCAAGAGCATACAGATCAACTGCCCCCAGACATTATAGGTAGTAGCCACTGGTTGCGTAAAAAGGCCAGTCACACAGACCATGGACACCGTCGTAAAAAGATGGTCAAAATAAGTGGCCTGAGAACCATTTGCCTGAACAAAAGGCAAACTCAAAAGAAGAGAACCTATAAAAATAACTCCAGCGAAACTTAAAAAAATGCGACGAGCAGGCGAAAGTCCGCCAAAGACCCTTTCAAGTTTTTTCACAAATAATTTGAATAACATACATCCATTGTACCATAAAAAGAAGAAGAGTAGCTAGATCTGAAAGGCAATCTCAAGGCAGAGTTCCAAGGCCTTCTCAAAAGCTTCTGAACCCCAGTCACGACTATCGTACTGGTCCAAGTCTGCTAAGGAATCAGCTGTGAACAACAATTCACCCCAGAGAACCCCTCGCAGTTGGGCTACTGCCGCAAGCGCAGAACACTCCATCTCCACAACAGCACAGCCTTCCTCCTTGCGATAAGCCACCTTTTCAGCTGTTTCTCGGTAAAAACCATCTGTGGTCCAGGTCATGACTTCTTCATAGGGAATCCCTCTGGCCTCCAAAACTTGCTCAATAGCAGCAATAGCCTCTGGCTGAATTTCCATATAACGAGAAGGGGCCACATAGTGATAACTAGCTCCTTCATCTCGCAGAGCGCGAACAGGAACTAGAAAGGCATTTTCTTCTATATCAGCCAGCACACCACAGGTTCCAGTGGAAATAATCTGCTCCACACCATAGCCAATCAACCAATCCATAAATTGGGCTGCTGGAGCTGAACCAACAGGAGCCTGAGCCAAACAAAGTTCCTCGCCCTTGTAGCTCATGACATAGACCGGATAGGTCTTGGTGGCAGAAACAAATTCACCGACACAGTCCGCCCCTACTCCCCTAGCATAGCGGTCAGTCTCCTCACCTAAAAAAGCATAGACACACTTCTTTGGCAAGTGCAAATCCAACCCCTCGTGATCAGGCATGATAACCGCCTGAGGATTGTCATCAAACTCTAAAATAGGAATCGCATGTTTTTGAATCATAGCCTACCTCCTCTGATTTTGTACTATTGTATCAAAAGCTGACCGAGTGTCAAGGAGGGGACTGAGGAACCGAGGAGAAAAACATCCCACTTACGAGATGCTTAGAACTTGCTTAATGAAACAGACTTGCTAAGATATAGAGCAAATAAATGTGTGCTGGGTAAAAAATGATGAAACTTACAAAAAAGAAACAGCCCCCGCTGTTCCTTTTCACTTTTATTTCACAGGTATTTCCTTAATCACGCGCGCGGGATTGCCAGCTAGGACAACATTGTCTCCGAAGGACTTAGTAATCACGGCGCCAGCTCCTGCAACGACATTATTTCCCAGTGTCACTCCAGGAAGGACAATGACACCACCACCAGCCCAGAAATTATCTCCAATTGTGATAGGCTTTCCGTACTCGATACCTGAATTTCGCTCCTGCGGATCTAGTGGATGGAGGGGTGTCAAAAACTGACAATTGGGACCGATCATAGCATTGTCCCCGATACGAATGGGGCAGATGTCCAACATGGTCAAGTTCCAATTAGAATAAAAATTTTCCCCTAGATGGATATTGACACCGTAGTCCACCATCAAGCGAGTATTGATATAAAGATTTTTCCCGGTCGAGCCAAACCAAGTCTTGATGATTTCGGCTCCCTTCAAGGGGTCCTTTTCCTTGTTAAAGGCAGCCTGTTTTTGGCGAGAAGCCTGAGCCAAGGCTCTCAGTTCTGGGTCTGACGGACGGTAAAACTCTCCTGCTATCATTTTCTGGTATTCGCTTGTCATAGTATTCTTCTCCTTATTCCCTACTATCATATCAAATTTTCCACGTATCTGACTAGGATAAGGAGCACTTTCTACAATTGATGTTCTGATTTTCATCATATCCTGTCTAAGCGGATACGAGTCACAATTCCGTCTGGGTCTGTGATTTCCAGCTGGCTAGATGTCAACCACCTGATTGGTACATCAACTGCTTGTGCTCGCTGGGCAATCGTTAACAGTTCTTCTTTGTGTGCGACTTCGATGACATAGTAGGCCAAACCTGGCAAGCCTTGCTTACGCTTGGCCAGACCTTTTCCTCCACATTCGTTGACTGCCAAATGATGATGGTAGTCCCCAGTTGCAATCCAACTAGCGTTAGGCACACTGAATTTATCCTCTAGTCCTAACACCTTTTGATAAAACTGGCTGGACTTTCGACTATCCTTGACGGAAAGATGAATATGTCCCATTCTCGTACCTTCTGCCAGGATAAAGGGCTCTACTCTTTCCCCCAGCTCATAAATGTCCTGCGCCGCAAGAGCCTCCGTCACTCCGATAATGCGTCCGTCTTCTCGAATATCCCATGTGGAAACCGGCTTATCTCGATAGAGTTCAATGCCATTTCCCTCCAAATCCTCCAAGTAAAGAGCCTCACTGTACCCATGGTCTGCACCGCCGACAAGAGGAATCTGTAAATCTGTCAGGTGTTTCAAGGCATCAGCCAAAGCCTTGCGTGTCGGCAAGAGAATAGCCAGATGGTAAAGGCCATAATGTCCCCTTACTTCACTGCTCTCTTGTGCTTGAATCAAGTATACCAAGGCTTTTCCTCCAAGTCCCAGAACGACCTCTGTCTCAGTTTGAGATAAGATTTCTAAACCAATAATTTGCTGATAAAAGGCTGTTTGACTTGCCAAATCCTTTACATTTAAAACTGCCTCTGCTAAATAAATGTGGCTCTTGTATTCATAGGTCATAAATGGTTCTCTTTCTCAGTTGTAATTGTTTTTATTACATCTATTATATAATTCCCATCAAGAAAGTCAAGCCAGACAACTCGAAGTATCTCCCTCAGCAAAAACAATCCCAGAAAAAATCTTCTAGGATTGTTTTGTATTTATTTTACTAGACTAGCAAAGTTATTTCTCAAATCAACGTTTTCTGTGGGATTGAGATACATCTTGTCACCATTGGTCGTTGGTGAGTGGAAAACGATTCCTTCGCCAGTGTCTGTAATAGCAAAGAAGTAATTGTGAACGGTTGGATAGTTATCCCAATTACTGTAGGTCTCTACAATGCGATATTTGGCAGTACCACTACCTGTTTTTGAATATTCCGCATCTAGTTTACTACCATCTTTCCAGTAAAGCATGTCGGCTCTAATGTTACCAACTGAGATTCCTTTTTGATAGTTAGGCTGACCCATTTCATCACCCCAACTCTTCATAAAGCTTGCTAAAGCAGCAGATTTATCAGCTGTCCAAGGACCGATTTCTTCTGTTTTGGAAGGAGTCGTTTCCTTGACTTCTTTTTTACTTTCACTCGATGAACTGCTAGCACTACTACTTGCTTCCGATTTAGAAGAAGAGGAATAGGAAGAGCTAGCACTCGTTTCTTCCTTAGCTGGGGTAAATTTAAACTCTTCCCATGTAAACTTGTCTGCCGTAACTTCGTCAGCTTCTGATTTACCAAAGTTCTCAAGCAATTTCTTATCCGTAATCTTGATAGACTTGCTATCCACTTATGTAGGTCCCTTGGCACCTTCTAGTTTGTAAAGAGTTCCTTCCCCTTCACCTGATCCAGAAGACCAAGTCAAAGCCAAGACCTCACCTGTCTTAAAGAATTTCATCGAGCTACGAGCACCACCATGCCCTGCTACATAACCCTCTGCTAGCAGGGTTGGTTGACCTTCTTTGAGATAATACAAACCTGTAAAGAAGTAATTCTTCCCTGCGGTTTGGCTACCCACTAACATTTCAGACTGGCCATCACCATCTAAATCTAGGAAAGTATAACGTTGTTTTGAAGGATCCGCTGCAGCTGCTTCGATAACCCATGAATTTATCATATAGTCAGATTTGTGAAGCTTGGCTTCAATATCTGGAGCCTGTTTCTTGCCAGAAGACAAGATAACCTCATAATCCTCAAAAACATTCTTATAAAGGTCTTCTGCCTTTGTATTTACTGGCTCCTTAGATCCACCAAAAAAGTTTTTCAAAGGCTCTGGTAAAGCAATTGAACTACAAGCAGTCAAGCAGGTTACTGACAGAGCCATAGCCAACCCTAACACCCATTTCTTTTTCATAATACTATTTTTCCTTTTTTATTCATTATATAAGAAAGACTGGACAAAATGCAATTAAAATCCTTAAAAAGTCTTTGTAATACTCAATGAAAATCAAAGAGTAAACTAGGAAGCTAGCCGCAGGCTGCTCAAAACACTGTTTTGAGGTTGCAGATAGAGCTGACGTGGTTTGAAGAGATTTTCGAAGAGTATAAACTGTAATAAAATCAGATTTATTTATATACTAACAAAAAAGGAGCGGATATGATATCCTACTCCTTTTTCTTGTCAGAAAATCTAATTAAAATTAGTCTTCTTTTTTCTTGCGAGCAACAAGTCCAAATCCGCTCAATACTCCAAGAAGTCCAAGTGCTGCTAGGCTAGCATTGTCTTCTGTACCAGTGTTTGGAAGCTCTGCTTGTCCTTTAGCTTCTGATGAAGCTGCTGGAGCTTGTGGTGCTTCACCATTTACTGGTGCCGATGGCATCGTTGGAGTTGCTGGACCAGCTGGGGTAGCTGGGGTAGCTGGTGTTGCTGGCTGACTTGGGTCTGCAGGAACTACTGGAGTTTCTGGTTGACTTGGGTCTGTCGGTCTCACCGGATTTGTTGGATTTGTTGAAGGTGTTGCTGGAGAACCTGGTTGAGATGGAATGAGTGATCCTCCATTTGTAGAACCTTCTTTTTGAGGTCTTCCATTTGTAGTACGTTTAAATACGTGGATGACATTACCAGTTCCTTCAACTTTTATTGTATCTACCAATGCATATCCAGGAATCTCTCCAGCTGGGTTATCACCTTCAGCTAATGGTTTCACAGGTTTACCATTGACATCTACCCATACTGTCACTGGTTTCTTAGTTACTGGTTTGAAGATGTGTATTACTTTGCCTGTTTCTGGGTTTGTAACTGTTCCTACTAGTTCGTAGTTAGGAGTTGATCCTGCTGGGTATGTTCCTGGTGTGACAGGTTTGATTGGGTTTCCTTTTTCGTCTACCCATTCAGTTGTCTTACCTTCTTCGATTGATTTCTTAACAGCTTCTGCTTCTTTCTTAGCTTCTTCCTTGGCTTTTTCTTTTTGCTCTGGAGTCAAGTTTGGATTTTCATCAATCTTCTTCACTTTATCTTCTAGAGCTTTATCAATCGATTCTTTCGCTTTTGCTTTATCTTCTGGAGAAGGTGTAGTTGGCTGATCCTTATCATTTTCTGACGGAGTTGATGGTTTGTCTGGAGTTGGAGTATCTTTCTCAACTTCTTTCTTACCATTCTCTTTAGCTTTTTCTACTTCTTCTTTAGAAGGTGCTTTGTCGATGGCTTTCTTAGCTTCTTCAGCATCTTTCTTAGCTTCTTCTTTAGCTTTTTCTTTTTGCTCTGGAGTCAAGTTTGGATTTTCATCAATCTTCTTCACTTTTTCTTCTAGAGCTTTATCAATCGCTTCTTTCGCTTTTGGTTTGTCTTCTGGAGTAACAGGAGTTTTCTCTACTTCTTCTTTACCTTTTGTAGTAGATTTTTCTACATCTTCAGGAGTTTTCGCTTCTTCCAATGCCTTCTTAGCTTGTTCAGCTGTTTTCTTAGCTTCTTCAATCGCTTTTTCTTTCTCTTCGTTTGTTAACTCAGGATTTTCTTTGATCTTACTTTCTTTTTCAGACAAAGCTTTATCGATTGCTTTAGAAGCTTCTTCTTTGGCATCTTTATAAACGTAAGTTACTTCTGTAGTTCCTTCGGTTACTTTACCAGATTCTTCACCCTTAGTTGAAGTTGGTACAAGTACGTAGACTTTACCATCTTTAGTAGTGATAGTTGCTGGTTTGTTGTCACTTGTGTCATAAGCTGAGCTTACTGATCCGTCAGTCGTATCTTTAACGTCTTCAGCGATTGTGTTACCCGCTTCATCAGTGTAGTGAACGACTACGTTTCCTTTAACCTCTTTGTAAACATAAGTCACTTCTGTCGTCTTACCTGCTTCAACATCACCAGTTTCGTTACCTTTAGTTGATGCTGGGACTAATTCGTATACTTTACCTTCTGGAGTTGTGATACGAGTTGGTTTCATGTCCTTATCAGAAGTATCGTATTTAGCTCCTGGTTGACCGTCTTTAGTATCAACAGCATCTGCTTGAAGAGTGTTTCCAGCTTCGTCTACGTAATGAACAAGAACGTTTCCTGCTTTTTCGTATACATAAGTGATTTCTGTAGTTCCTTCTACAACCGCACCGTTTTCTGGCTTAGAACCGTCTTTCAATTCTTTAGCTGTTAAGTAGTAAACAGTACCATCTTTTTCAAGTTTAGCTGGTTTGTTATCAGTTGTGTCATATTTATCACTTAGTGATCCATTTTCTACATCTTTCGTATCTTCAGCTAATGTGTTTCCTTCTGTATCAACATAGTGAACGACTACATTACCAGTGATTTCTTTGTAGACGTAAGTTACTTCTGTAGTTTCTCCAGCTTTAACTTTACCTGTTTCATCACCTTTAGTTGATTGAGGGATTAATTCGTATACTTTTCCTTCTGGAGTAGTGATACGGTTTGGTTTCATGTCGTTATCAGCAGTGTTGTAGTCAGCGTTTGGTTTGCCGTCTTTGGTATCAACAGCATCCACTTGAATAGTGTTACCTTTTTCATCAGTGTAGTGAACAACTACTTGTCCTGCTTTTTCGTAAACGTAAGTTACTTCAGTCTTACCTTCTACTACGTCTCCGTTTTCTGGTTTAGAATCGTCTTTGACAGCTTTTTCTGTTAAGTAGTAAACAGTTCCGTCTTTTTCGATTTTCTCTGGTTTGTTGTCAGTTGTATCGTATTTAGCGTTTAGAGAAGCACCTTTTGTATCTTCTTTATCATCAGCGATTACGTTGCCTTCTGTATCAACGTAGTGAACGACTACATCACCAGTTACTTCTTTATAAACGTATGTTACTTCTTTAGTTTCTCCAGCAACAACTTTACCAGTTTCGTCACCTTTAGTTGCTGTTGGAACTAGCTCGTATACTTTTCCTTCTGCAGTTGTGATACGAGTTGGTTTCATTCCGTTGTCTGCAGTTGTGTAATCAGATCCTGGTTTTCCATCTACAGTGTCTTTAGCACCTGAAGCAACGTTTGCACCATCCGCGTCAACACCTACTAATGGAGTTCCATCTTCTGTTTGGTAATTAACGA
>NZ_CAJJIB010000046.1:0-129 GCF_905187495.1 Streptococcus mitis
TACTAATGGAGTTCCATCTTCTGTTTGGTAATTAACGACTACTTGTCCAGCTTTTTCATAAACATAAGTTACTGTAGTTGTACCTTCAACAACATCTCCAGTAGCTGGTTTAGAATCATCTTTCAATTC
>NZ_CAJJIB010000047.1:0-104 GCF_905187495.1 Streptococcus mitis
ACGTCTCCAGTAGCTGGTTTAGAACCATCTTTCAATTCTTTAGCTGTTAAGTAATATTTAACACCATCTTTAGTGATTTCAGCTTTTTTGTGGTCTGCTGTATC
>NZ_CAJJIB010000048.1:0-96 GCF_905187495.1 Streptococcus mitis
TACGAACTAGTACCAACAGCAACTAAAGGTGACGAAACAGGTACTGTAGAATCAGGTCAAACTAAAGAAGTAACATACGTTTATAAAGAAGTTAAA
>NZ_CAJJIB010000049.1:0-123 GCF_905187495.1 Streptococcus mitis
GTAACATACGTTTATAAAGAAGTTAAAGGTAATGTAGTTGTTAAGTATGAAGATACTGAAGGTAACACACTTGCTGAAGACGAAAAAGATGAAACAGATGCTTCTCTAAATGTTAAATACGAT
>NZ_CAJJIB010000050.1:0-293 GCF_905187495.1 Streptococcus mitis
CAAGAAACAGAGACAATGTTCACAAAAGGTGATGAAGTAGCGCCAATTGATAAGACAACTGTTAAATTGGTAGACCCAAGTGGTAACGAAGTAACCACAATGCCAGCTCTTAAAGATGGTAAAGAAGTTGGAACATACACAATTGATCCAACAACAGGAGTGATTACATTCCAACCAAACAAAGACTTCACAGGCACACCAGATCCAGCTAAGGTTGTAGCGAAGGATACTAACGGAACAAAAGTAGAAACTACTTATACACCAACAGTAACTCCAGTAACCCCAACCGCAGA
>NZ_CAJJIB010000051.1:0-86 GCF_905187495.1 Streptococcus mitis
ATGAAAATCAAAGAGCAAACTAGGAAGCTAGCCGAAGGCTGTACTTGAGTACGGCAAGGTGAAGCTGACGTGGTTTGAATTTGATT
>NZ_CAJJIB010000052.1:0-582 GCF_905187495.1 Streptococcus mitis
CCATGATTGTGGCAGATAATCAGGGAATTCATTTTAGTTTGGAGACGGTGGGGGTTGTCGAAGAGCTGGCATTACCGATGTTGGAGGCTATCCGTATCCTCTCTATCCTCACGACAAATGCCTTAGAGGCAGCTAGTGAGGCGGAAAATCCGCAGATTCGGGTTGCTTTGTTGGCAGGTGATAGGAGTGTTCGTTTTATCATTGAAAACACTCGTAAGAAAGAAGAACTGAATCCCATCATTCTCAGCCAAAAGGGATACTCTACCAAGGGAAACCACAGTGGACTGGGCTTAGCAACCTTGGAGGATATGGTTTTTCATTATGATTTAAACTTAGACACCCAGCTAGGAGAGACGACTTTTAGACAAGATTTAGAATTGCCATTTAAGGATGAGAAACGAGGGGGAGAGGAATGAGAATTTTAGTTTTGGAAGACGATAGAGTCCAGCAAGGACGGATAGAGCAGACTTTACTAGATATTGGTCGCACTCGCAATTTAAGATTGGAAATTGATATTGCCAAAAACTATGGGGACGTTGAAAAGTATTCTCAGTATTTTGACCATTATCAGCTCTATTTATT
>NZ_CAJJIB010000053.1:0-149 GCF_905187495.1 Streptococcus mitis
ATTTCAGCTTTTTTGTGGTCTGCTGTATCGTATTTAACGTTTAGAGAAGCATCTGTTTCGTCTTTTTCGTCTTCAGCGATTACGTTACCTTCAGTATCTTCATACTTAACGACTACATTACCTTTAACTTCTTTATAAACGTATGTTAC
>NZ_CAJJIB010000054.1:0-347 GCF_905187495.1 Streptococcus mitis
CCTTCTGCAGTTGTGATGCGGTTTGGTTTCAATCCGTTGTCTGCAGTGTTGTAGTCAGTTCCTGCTTTAGCGTCTGTTGTGTCTTTAGCACCTGAAGCTACGTTAGCACCATCTGCGTCAACACCTACTAATGGAGTTCCATCTTCTGTTTGGTAATTAACGATTACTGATCCAGCTTTTTCATAAACGTAAGTTACTGTAGTTGTTCCTTCTACTACGTCTCCAGTAGCTGGTTTAGAACCATCTTTCAATTCTTTAGCTGTTAAGTAATATTTAACACCATCTTTAGTGATAGATTCTTTTTTGTGATCAGCTGTATCGTATTTAACATTTAGAGAAGCATCTGT
>NZ_CAJJIB010000055.1:0-129 GCF_905187495.1 Streptococcus mitis
GAATTGAAAGATGGTTCTAAACCAGCTACTGGAGACGTAGTAGAAGGAACAACTACAGTAACTTACGTTTATGAAAAAGCTGGATCAGTAATCGTTAATTACCAAACAGAAGATGGAACTCCATTAGTA
>NZ_CAJJIB010000056.1:0-119 GCF_905187495.1 Streptococcus mitis
CAAAATAGAAATGATTTACTGTTAGTAGAGGATATTAAGGCAGATGAATGGATGGATATCCAGTTTGAACTGCAACCGACTATTTACAAGTTAAAAGAAGGAGATACTCTTCGTTTAGT
>NZ_CAJJIB010000057.1:0-194 GCF_905187495.1 Streptococcus mitis
TGGTAGCGACCGTTGTCAATGGTTCTAGCACTTAAAACAGCTGGATAAGGTTGCAGGTATTTCTTCTGTCCAAATTCTAGCAGTTGGGCAGATAAGAGCCCCTTATTTATACTGGATTTGATACGAAGATTGAGTTGGGCACGACCGTTAGGGTAGCCTTTTGTCACGACTTGTTGTGAATTTACGATTAATGT
>NZ_CAJJIB010000058.1:0-265 GCF_905187495.1 Streptococcus mitis
GGAGCCATGTTGATTTCACCTCTCATGACACCGATTGTTGGACTGGGATTCGGTTTAGCTATTTTTGATACGCGTTTAATCAAGCAATCTCTAGAGGTTTTATTGACTCAAGTGTTGGTCAGTTTGCTTGTCTCGACTCTGTATTTCTGGATTTCTCCCTTGTCTTATGCAAGTAGCGAGTTGATCGCACGAACCTCTCCAACCATTTGGGATGTTCTCATTGCTATTGCTGGTGGGATTGCTGGTGTGATCGGTTCAAGGAAAA
>NZ_CAJJIB010000059.1:0-883 GCF_905187495.1 Streptococcus mitis
GATTTACCTTCTAGGTTATCTGTGTGAAGTACTGTTCCAGTTCCTTCTACCACATAAGTTACTTTTGCTTTCTGAGTATCTTTCTCATAAGTGATTTCAGTATCTTCTGTTGGGGTTTCAGGTGTTGGTGGAACATATCCTTTACTTGGATCGTTTGGATCTACTGGTTTCAGTGGGTTTCCATTTGGATCTTTTGGTGTAGTTCCTGGTACGTAAGGAACGATTGGTCTATCGTTTCCTGGTTTAGTTGGATCGTTCGGATCATTTGGATATGGAAGTGGATCAATTGGTGTTTCACCTTCTGGTACTTTCGGTACCCATGAACCAAGTTTAGTGTAAACTACTTTGATGTTTTCATCTTTAGAGTCTGCAGTTAATCCTGTTGTAGCTGCTACTTCTTTTTGTTTGGCATCTTTCAGGATGTAGCCTTTAACGACTGGTGATTCAACTTTATCGAATGTTGTATCTCCATCTTTAGCTGTCCAGTTACCGTATGTGATCTCACCTGTTACAGAGTTAATCTTAGCTTCACGAGTGAATGTAACTTTATCTGTTACTTTCTTAGCCACTTCCTCACCTTTTTCGTTAACGTATGTGATTGTACGGTTCACGTGGCGAGTTGTATCAATCTTCTTGATTAGATCTTCAGTCCATTTTGGTCCATCAGGGTTCTTAGGATCGATTGGTTCACCTGGTTTTGGTTTATTTGGATCATTTGGATTTTCTGGATCTACTGGTTTGATTGGCTCAACGTGTGGTTTAACTGTTACTACAAAGCTTTGATCAACTTTTGTATCTTTATCGTAGTTCTTATCTGTAGCTGTTGTGAATCCGTCACTTACTAGGTCATATCCTAGAGCTTTCAATTCAGCAAGTTTAGCTA
>NZ_CAJJIB010000060.1:0-170 GCF_905187495.1 Streptococcus mitis
ATTGTACGGTTCACGTGGCGAGTTGTATCAATCTTCTTGATTAGATCTTCAGTCCATTTTGGTCCATCAGGGTTCTTAGGATCGATTGGTTCACCTGGTTTTGGTTTATTTGGATCATTTGGATTTTCTGGATCTACTGGTTTGATTGGCTCAACGTGTGGTTTAACTGT
>NZ_CAJJIB010000061.1:0-259 GCF_905187495.1 Streptococcus mitis
TGAAGTAGGACTTCTGCTCTGGGTGTGCTACTTTGCCCTAGAGCTGAAAGGCACAACGTGCAGGCTTCTTTCCAAAGGGCGAGTTGGGCCCCACAGCATCTTGCTTCCAGCTCTTTGGGAAGCTAAGAAACAACTCGCTCTGCACAGTGCTCTTACAGCCTACCGGGAACATCTCTTCCAAAGGCCTGTGAAACGCAGTTTCTTTGCAGGCCTGATCTGGCTGAAGTAGGACTTCTGCTCTGGGTGTGCTACTTTGCCC
>NZ_CAJJIB010000062.1:0-269 GCF_905187495.1 Streptococcus mitis
TGCTGCTAAGTCAGAAGCAAAAGCTAAGGCTGACGCAGTGAAAGCAACCATCGACAACGCAACAACAAATGCAGAAGTTGACCAAGCAAAGTCAACTGGAATTGCAGAAGTCACTTCAGTAAATCCAGGTGCAGTGGCTAAGACAGAAGCTAAGCAAGCCATCGACGAAGCTCTGAAGGCTAAGAACGACGAAATCGACGCACGTACAGACTTAACAGATGAAGAGAAAGCTGCTGCTAAGTCAGAAGCAAAAGCTAAGGCTGACGCAG
>NZ_CAJJIB010000063.1:0-129 GCF_905187495.1 Streptococcus mitis
AAAGAAGTAACATACGTTTATAAAGAAGTTAAAGGTAACGTAGTTGTTAAGTACGAAGATACTGAAGGTAACACACTTGCTGATGACGAACAAGATGAAACAGATGCTTCTCTAAATGTTAAATACGAT
>NZ_CAJJIB010000064.1:0-118 GCF_905187495.1 Streptococcus mitis
CCACTGTCTGCGAGCGAATACCATGTATTCCCATCTTTGAGCCAGCCTGTCTGCATTTTACCAGAACCATCGAAGTGGTACCAAGAACCAGCATTTTGTACCCATTTATTTTTAGCTA
>NZ_CAJJIB010000065.1:0-108 GCF_905187495.1 Streptococcus mitis
CCAAGAACCAGCATTTTGTACCCATTTATTTTTAGCTAAGCTTCCATCTTGAGAAAGATTCCAGTCATCGCCATTTTTAACCCAAGTATCTGCAGCCTGTGCTTGATT
>NZ_CAJJIB010000066.1:0-92 GCF_905187495.1 Streptococcus mitis
CCATTTTTAACCCAAGTATCTGCAGCCTGTGCTTGATTGATTGACAAAAGCAGACCAGCACCTGCAAGCAAACCAAGTGTAAGTAGTTTAGA
>NZ_CAJJIB010000067.1:0-77 GCF_905187495.1 Streptococcus mitis
ATACTCTTCGAAAATCAAATTCAAACCACGTCAGCTTTACCTTGCCGTACTCAAGTACAGCCTGCGGCTAGCTTCCT
>NZ_CAJJIB010000068.1:0-263 GCF_905187495.1 Streptococcus mitis
GGTTCTGTATAAGACGGTTGTGCTGGTTGAACCAGGGCATCACCCTCATGGCCCGACTCTTGGGTACCTTGAGCGCTAACGGGTTCTGTATAAGACGGTTGCGATGGTTGAACCAGGGCATCACCTTCATGACCTGACTCTTGGGTACCTTGGGTGCTAATTGGAGCTGTATAAGACGGCTGCTCTGCTTGGACTAGGGATTCGCCTTCATGACCTGACTCTTGGGTACCTTGGGTGCTAACGGGTTCTGTATAAGACGGTTG
>NZ_CAJJIB010000069.1:0-250 GCF_905187495.1 Streptococcus mitis
CACGGCGGTAACACGGGTTCGAATCCCGTACGGACTATGGTATGTTGCGGTTGAGGCACTTGATGAAAAAAAGTTAAAAAAGTTTCAAAAAAGTGTTGACAAGCGAAAGCGACTGTGATATACTAATATAGTTGTCACTTGAGAGAAGCAAGTGACAAAGACCTTTGAAAACTGAACAAGACGAACCAATGTGCAGGGCACTACAACTAAGGTTGTAGTACTGAACAATGAAAAAAACAATAAATCTGTC
>NZ_CAJJIB010000070.1:0-88 GCF_905187495.1 Streptococcus mitis
GTTTTGAGGTTGCAGATAGAACTGACGAAGTCAGTAACCATATATACGGTAAGGCAACGCTGACGTGGTTTGAAGAGATTTTCGAAGA
>NZ_CAJJIB010000071.1:0-83 GCF_905187495.1 Streptococcus mitis
GGTCTACTTCCGCATTTGTTGTTGCATTATCGATGGCTGCTTTTGCTGCGTCAGCCTTAGCTTTTGCTTCTGACTTAGCAGCA
>NZ_CAJJIB010000072.1:0-90 GCF_905187495.1 Streptococcus mitis
GCTTTTTACCGACGAATTAATAAGGCGATTAGGAAATTCGCCATAGCGATTTCCGTAACGAGAGGAGACTATTTCAGAGTCCCTATCGTT
>NZ_CAJJIB010000073.1:0-218 GCF_905187495.1 Streptococcus mitis
TGGATCATTTGGATACTTGATTGGGTTTGTTGGTTGACCTGGGATGTTTGGAATCCATGATCCGATTGGTTTGTACACGTATGTTACTGTCGAACCTTCTGTTCCAATCTTACCTTTAGCATCTCCATCTACACGAACAAGTAGGTGTCCTGGAATCACTTTTCCACTTGTTGTGTACTCATCTCCCACTTTTCCTTCTGTTGTTTCTGAAGGGATTA
>NZ_CAJJIB010000074.1:0-149 GCF_905187495.1 Streptococcus mitis
CCTAAATACCCAGCTGGATTAGAAGAAAAAGATCTAAACAAAACAGTAACACGTACAATCACATACGTATACGAAGATGGAACTCCAGTATTAAATGAAGACGGAACACCAAAAACAGTAACACAAGAAGCTAAATTCACACGTGAAGC
>NZ_CAJJIB010000075.1:0-87 GCF_905187495.1 Streptococcus mitis
TTTATACTCAATGAAAATCAAAGAGCAAACTAGGAAGCGACCCGCAGGTTGCTCAAAGCACTGCTTTGAGGTTGTAAATAAGACTGA
>NZ_CAJJIB010000076.1:0-78 GCF_905187495.1 Streptococcus mitis
GAGGTTGCAGATAGAACTGACGAAGTCAGTAACATATACATACGGCAAGGCGAAGCTGACGTGGTTTGAAGAGATTTT
>NZ_CAJJIB010000077.1:0-77 GCF_905187495.1 Streptococcus mitis
CCGCAGGCTGCTCAAAGCACTGCTTTGAGGTTGTAGATGAAACTGACGAAGTCAGCTCAAAACACTGTTTTGAGGTT
>NZ_CAJJIB010000078.1:0-91 GCF_905187495.1 Streptococcus mitis
CAAACCACGTCAGCTTTATCTGCAACCTCAAAGCTGTGTTTTGAGCAACCTGCGGCTAGCTTTCTAGTTTGCTCTTTGATTTTCATTGAGT
>NZ_CAJJIB010000079.1:0-77 GCF_905187495.1 Streptococcus mitis
ACATTCGAAGATGGTTCAAAAGAAAAAGTTATTCCAGGCGAAGGAACATACACAGTTGCACCAGATGGAACAGTAAC
>NZ_CAJJIB010000080.1:0-109 GCF_905187495.1 Streptococcus mitis
GAAGGAACATACACAGTTGCACCAGATGGAACAGTAACCTTCACACCAGAGAAGAACTTCACAGGCAAAGGAACAGGCGTAACCGTTAAACGTGTAGATAAGAATGGTA
>NZ_CAJJIB010000081.1:0-168 GCF_905187495.1 Streptococcus mitis
TGGTTAACATATAACCATCCTTACCAATGACATAACTTTCCCCATCGCTTGCTGGAACAGCTCTATCTGCTACCATAGCACCTGATTTTTCAAAGTAAGACCATTGACCATTTGCAGTTGCCCATCCTGTTGCCATAGCGCCACTGCCTTTTAGGTAGTACCAAGTAG
>NZ_CAJJIB010000082.1:0-108 GCF_905187495.1 Streptococcus mitis
AATCAAGCACAGGCTGCAGATACTTGGGTTAAAAATGGTGCTGACTGGAATCTTTCTCAAGATGGCAGTCTAGCTAAAAATAAATGGGTACAAAATGCTGGTTCTTGG
>NZ_CAJJIB010000083.1:0-77 GCF_905187495.1 Streptococcus mitis
AGAAAAAGTCTGTATAATAGTAAGAGTTGAAAATAACAGCTCAGGTCCGTTGGTCAAGGGGTTAAGACACCGCCTTT
>NZ_CAJJIB010000084.1:0-138 GCF_905187495.1 Streptococcus mitis
CCTGGAATAACTTTTTCTTTTGAACCATCTTCGAAGGTTGCTGGAGTATCATCATCCATTGGTACATTTGGATTACCTGGTGTGAAGGTTGGTTTACCAGTTTGTTCTTTACCTTGGATGTCTGTTGTTTCAGCTGGG
>NZ_CAJJIB010000085.1:0-104 GCF_905187495.1 Streptococcus mitis
GTAGATAAGAATGGTACACCAGTAACAGCTAAATACACCCCAACAGTAACACCTGTAACACCAACAGCAGACCCAGCTGAAACAACAGACATCCAAGGTAAAGA
>NZ_CAJJIB010000086.1:0-322 GCF_905187495.1 Streptococcus mitis
ACAGCTTTCTCATAAAATGAGACGGCTGTTTTTGCTTTTTCTTTGGAGAGATGACTGTAAGTGTCCATAGTCATAGCTAATGTAGAATGACCTAGACGGTGTTGTAATTCTTTATATGGTATTCCAGAGTTTAGCAAGAGACTAGCGTGTGTGTGTCTAAAACCATGGAATCCAATATTAGGTACACCAGCATGTTTGAAACGTGTGTTTAAACGAGTTGATAGTGTTTTATTGTTTGGGTATTTATGAATAAAATCTGAGAAGACAACAGTTTCAGTCCGACCAAGTTTCCAAGCTTCTTGCCTTTGTCTTTTTTGATACA
>NZ_CAJJIB010000087.1:0-86 GCF_905187495.1 Streptococcus mitis
GCTTTCAATGCGTCATCGATGGCTTGTTTTGCAGCCGGTTTAGCTGTTGGTGTTGGAGTGACTGAAGATATACTTGTCGCTCCGTC
>NZ_CAJJIB010000088.1:0-99 GCF_905187495.1 Streptococcus mitis
GGCGTTGGAGTGACTGAAGATATACTTGTCGCTCCGTCATTTTTAGCTTGTTCTACCGCTGCGTTTGTTGTTGCGCTATCGATTGCTTGTTTAGCTGCA
>NZ_CAJJIB010000089.1:0-24150 GCF_905187495.1 Streptococcus mitis
TTCTCTTCAGCAGTCAAATCGTTATTGGCATCAATCGCGTCATTCTTAGCTTTCAATGCGTCATCGATGGCTTGCTTAGCCGCTGGTTTTGCTTGCGCTGTTGGATTTACTGAAGCTACACTTGCTACCCCAGCGTTTTTAGCTTGAGTTACTGCATCGTTTGTTGTTGCATTATCGATTGCTTGCTTAGCTGCATCAGCTTTCGCTTTCGCGTCTTCCTTAGCTTGGGCTTTCTCTTCAGCAGTCAAATCGTTATTGGCATCAATCGCATCATTCTTAGCTTTCAATGCGTCATCGATGACTTGTTTTGCAGCCGGTTTAGCTGTTGGCGTTGGAGTTACCGAATCTACTGATGTCACTCCTGCGTTTTTAGCTTGAGTTACTGCATCGTTTGTTGTTGCATTATCGATTGCTTGCTTCGCTGCATCAGCTTTAGCTTTTGCTTCTGCTTTCGCCGCAGTTTTTTCTTCGTCTGTTAAATCGTTATTGGAATCAATCGCGTCATTCTTTGCTTTCAATGCGTCATCGATGGCTTGTTTTGCAGCTGGTTTGACTACCGGCGTTGGAGTCACCGAATCTACTGATGTTGCCCCAGCGTTTTTAGCTTGAGTTACTGCATCGTTTGTTGTCGCGTTGTCGATCGCTTGTTTCGCTGCGTCGGCTTTGGCTTTCGCATCTTCCTTAGCTTTGGCTTTTTCTTCAGCCGTTAAATCGTTATTGGAATCAATCGCGTCATTCTTTGCTTTCAATGCGTCATCGATGGCTTGTTTTGCAGCCGGTTTAGCTGTTGGTGTTGGAGTGACTGAAGATATACTTGTCGCTCCGTCATTTTTAGCTTGTTCTACCGCATCGTTTGTTGTCGCGTTGTCGATTGCTTGCTTCGCCGCGTCTGCTTTCGCTTTCGCGTCTTCCTTAGCTTTTACTTTTTCTTCGTCTGTCAAATCGTTGTTGGCATCAATTGCGTCATTCTTAGCTTTTAATGCGTCATCGATGGCTTGCTTCGCTGCTGGTTTGGCTACCGGCGTTGGAGTCACCGAATCTACTGATGTTGCCCCAGCGTTTTTAGCTTGAGTTACTGCATCGTTTGTTGTCGCGTTGTCGATGGCTTGCTTTGCTACATCTGCTTTGGATTTTGCGTCTTCCTTAGCTTTGGATTTTTCTTCAGCAGTCAAATCGTTATTGGCATCAATCTCTGCTTCTTTTGCTTTTAACGCTTCATCAACTGCATTTTTTGCGTCAGTTTTCTTTTGGCTTGCTTGCGGATTAACGCTTTCTACATCAGCAACGCCTGTAGTTTTCGCATTATCTACTGTTGAGTTTGTTGTTGCAGTATCAATATTATTTTTAGCCGCTGTTGCTCTTGCTTGTGCATCTGCTTTTGCTGCTTCTTTTTCTTCAGTTGTTAAATCATTTCTTGCATCAAGTTGTGCTTCTTTCGCTTTAAGTGCATCATCTATTGCTTTCTTAGCCACTGGTTTCGCTACCGCTGTTGGCGTTACTGAACTTACACTTGTCGTTCCTGCCGTTTGGGCTGAGTCCACTGCTACGTTTGTTGTAGCATTATCGATTGCTGTTTTTGCTGCATTCGCTTTTGCCTGTGCATCTGCTTTTGCTGCATTCTTCTCTTCTGTCGTTAAGTCGTTATTCGTATCGATGGCTGCTGCTTTCTCTCTTAAAGCTGTATCAATAGCTGCTTTTGCTGTATCTTTCTTTGTTGCTACAGGATTATCATTGCTAATCGCAGTTGTCCCTGACGTTTTCGCATTATCTAATGCTGCTTTTGTCGTTACCGAGTTATCATTAATTGCTGTTAAAGCTTTTGCCTTATCAGCATTAACTTTTTCGATTGCTGCTGCTTTTTCTTCTGCAGTTGCGTTTGTATTAGCATTAATCTCTGCAATTTTATCTTCAGCAGCCTTGTTAAGGGCATCAATTGCAGGTTGTTTATTTAAACTTGTGAACTCTGATAAAGGTTTTGTATCAGTTGAACCATCTTTATAGGTCACAACAAGATTTCCATTAGTATCTTTTGTAATCGTAGAAATTCTTGTCGCCTGATTGTCTACAGCTTGTCCTCTCTTGCTAGTAAAATTAGCATCATCGTTAGTTTGAGAGTATTCGATTTTTACTTTTTCTTTAATTTTTTCAAATTCGTCATCCGTAACATTCGCTGGATCTACTACACTAACTGTTCCTTCTGGAGTCTTAATATCATATTTAGTAGTTTGATTTTTTACAACAAACTCAACATAACCTTCAATTTTTTGACGTTCTGCAGGATTAGTAGTTGCATTAATTCTTCCGTTAAAAGGTGCACTTTCTCCATTGTTGTCATCTTTTGCAACGATAACACTTGTCCATTTTTTCCCAGCAGTTAAATTCGTTGTTCCAGTCATTTTAATGGTTGCTGTCTTCTTATCTTCAGAAACAGAACCTGCTCCGCTTGTTACTGCGCTATCAACAATATTCCCTACTGCTAAACCGAAACTAGTTGCATTATTATAGTTAATATCACCAGGACCTCGAAGTTTCAGGTCCTTAATCTTAGACTCATCCGTTGCAGTGAATGTTAGGTCTGTCTCTTCTCCAGAATAGATATAAATATTTCTGTTCGCTTCGTTTGAATACGGTAGATTAACAACCGGTGGAACATTTTTTTGTACAATTTCACTTACTGGTTTTGTCTTCGTAGAACCATCTGTAAATGTAACAACGATATTATTTCCAACGATATTAACCGATTGAATAACATCCTCTGGGTGTTCTACTAAAGTTCCACGTTTATCAGCAAATCGTGCATCTTCGTTTGTTGTTGAATATTCTAATTGAATACTATCTTTGATTTTCTTTAAATCTTCTGCTGTAGGATTTGTCAAACTAGTTACAGAAATCTTTTCATCTGTAGGTTGAGATCTTAAGGCGTATTTTTTTGCTTGAGATTTTAACACTAAGTAGAAATACCCTGGGTCTGCGATACTATCACCTTTTTTAAGATTCTCTCTACCTTGATCATCAACCACCTGAATATAACGAGTACCCACGTTAAGTGTTTGGTTTTCTTGTTTTGTATAATCTCTGTGTTTTTTCAGTATATCGTTTGGACGACCTGTAATAACAATTTTCGCAGGATTTGCTTGACTCGCCTCCGATGTTACCCCTGCCGTTTCAGCACGATTTATTACAGTAGCTGTAAATCCAAATTCAACATCCAAGTCATTATCTGTACCTGCAACATTAGGGAATCTTTGTCTAGATCCTTTCTTAATCGTTGCATAGCGAATTTTTCCAGTTTCAGAATAAACTGGAATTTCTAATGAAAAATGCTCTTCGTTATAGATATAGATTTTCTTCTCATCTGGTATGGAGAATGTAAAGTCTACCTTTGGATCTTGATTGACAGCTGCACGGAATGTTGTATCCTTTTCAATTTCACTTCCATTACGCGGATCATTGGCACCAGTATTTTCAATCGCATTTGATTCTGATGGTTTTTCAGTATTCTCAGCTTTGATACCAACTGTTTCTTTACCCTCAGTAGTATCTGTTGAAACAATTTCTTTTTTCTCAACCGGCTTATTTCGTAATTTTGAGTTAACAGTAGTAACCAGTTTTTGATAGGCACTCGTCAATTCTTCTTGACTACTTGCGCTCGCTAAAGTTGCTTTGGCATTAGCCAATTCAGCAGCTAGACTCGCTACACTTTCCTCTGTCTTATTAGCGTAGGCTCCACTTGAAATCTTACCTTCAATTTCACCAATATAATTTACAAGTTGACTTTTATCTAGTTCTGGTTTAGTAATTTTCGGTTCACTGATTTTGGACTCACTCTGATTTTCAGCCTTATCCCCACCTTCTTGAGCCAACTCTACTCTACTAGAAGACTCTTCAGTTACTTTCAATTGATCCGCTGCAACTGCTCCATTTCCTAAAAACATTAAAAAGGCAGCAACCGCTACACTCGCTGCACCAAAACTATATTTACGAATGGAGAAACGCATGATCTTTTCTTTTCTCTGATTCTCAAGGGACTTATCAGAAAGCTTGTTCTTCATTTATAATATTTCCTTTTCTCTTATCTATGTACACATTATATCATATTGAATTTTATGCGTATTTACAAATTACTTTATATTTCATTTTATAATTTTTAAGCTATTTTTGCAAGTTGTTTGAACTAGAATAAAACCCATAAAACAAAGCCCTGCCTGACATTTCATTTACTTTTTGAAAATCTATTTTCTAGTATTTTAGTTATAAATATATTCAATAATTATGCTTGTAAATGAACAGTCAATCACTACATAAATAAAAAGGAGAAGACATACTTGCCTCTCCTTTTTGAGATTAAGTCAGTCCCTTCAGGACTAATAAAATTACTTAAAGATTGAAGTTTTAAAGCTATTTGTTTGTTGAAGAAGTTTCTTGAAGATTTTCTCTTTAAGTGATACGGTATTATCAAATTTAACTGATCCATTTTTAAGAGTTGCTTTATCTTTATCAACGGCAGCAGAGAATGCTTGTTTTAAATCGCCATAGCTACTGTATGTAGTACCGTCGATTGTAACAGGGTTAAATCCTGCTTTAGCTTTCTCAACAACTTCTCTGAAGTATTCTTTCTTCCATTCTTCTAAAGTACTGAACTTGTTATCAGAAACTTTCTTGATGATGAAGTCATCACCTAATGTAGCATTACCAGCTTTTTTAGATTCAGCTTTTAACATATTTGAAGCGTAGTTTAAGAATCCTTTTTCATATCCATAGTAACCCCACATTCTGAACGTGTTATGTTTGAATGACATTGCTCCAGGAGCACCTTCACTTGTGTTACCTCCGTAGATACCAGCGGTAATTGGTACAGTTACATAAGCAGAACCGAATCCAGTTGGGTCATACTGACCATTACCAGGACCGTGTTTAGTCATGAAGTTTTTCTCTACTAAGTCGTTAACAGAGTTTAAATCATATTCTTTTTCTTCTGCATTTAAATCTCTAACGTTATCGTATTGGTTTTTCGTATTAGCTCCACGAAGTTGCTTATCTACTTTCTTGAACCAAGCATTATTTAGTTCTTTACTGTGTTTATCAATTACGGCTTCTCCTTCAAGGTAATCAAGAAGCATTAATGTGTCGTTGAAACCTTTCATGTAATTATCGATTTCAGCGCGAGAAGTAAGGTCGTTTGGATTTGTGTTATACCATTGGTTTCCGTCATTTGGACGTTCGTATGCCATGTTCAATCCAAGTGCTTTAAAGTCACCGTTTGGACTTGTTTCAGCAGGAGATTGTAACATACCTTGTGCGAATGCTTCTAAGTCAGTTCCTTCACGGTGTCTTGAACCACCTAAATAAACCATACGGTCATTTACGTGAGTCGTTTCGTGAGTGAAGGCTGAGATACCAAAGTCACTAATCATATCAGTAACCATAAAGAAGACTGAATCATCCTTATAAGGATTACCATAAATACGAGCTACAGCTCCCATACGCCAGTCAGTAGCATGATAACGACCTGTTGGTCCGTATAATTCACGGATAGGTGCTACGTCTTTACCACTATTAGTGTGCCCGTATTTATCTGTGCTGATTCCCTTGTAATTTTGGTTATCTAGTACTGGTGTAGGTACCATGTTGTTGCTCTTAAGCAGTTGATTACGAACTTTATCTAATGATAAGCGAGACCAGAAGTCTAGGTAATTTTGTTGACCTTTAGCAACTTTATTGATTTCAGCTTTGAATGCTTCGCGTTCTTCCGCAGTATTCTTACCGTATTTTTCAAATGAACTGTAAGCCATAGTGTTATATGTTGAGATTAAGAACATATGTGCATCTTTTAAATTCAGAAGTGGCAGAATCATCTTACCGTGAACATCGTTGTTTAATCCTTCGTATGCTCTGTGTTTCTTATCAGCAAATTCAGGAGTTGTTGTTTTTGGTTCAACGACATATACATTATCTTTAGTTGCTTTTATGAACCAATCATTTAAGTCTGTATCACTTGTGAATAGACGCATATTATAGTCTAAGAAACTGTTTAACTCGCCTATACCGATAACTCCACCGATCGTTTCGCGATAAGCTTCTAAAGTTCTATCACCTTTAATGTTACTTTCTTTAGAACCAACCTTAATCAAGAAGTCTAACACACCAACATTCTTACCGTAGAAGTCAGGTTTGAATAGCATTAATTCTTTAATATTAAAGTCATCGAATTTAACTCCGTAGTATCGGTTGAGGTAAGACAAACCAAGAAGGACTGCGGCCTTATTGTCATCGATTTTCTTAATCAAGGCACGTTTCGCAGCTTCATCAGTGTTAAGCTGGTGATCTTCATTTTGAACTAACTTCGTAACGAATTTATTAAGATTATCTTTAACGTACTTGAAGCTTTCTTCTAAGTACAAATCCTTAATTGCATTGACTTTGTTGCCACCAGTTCTACCCAAGTGTTGGTAAATCGGATCAGATTGTAATTCTACTGGACTTAACTTGCTTTCGATAGCGCTGATTAAATCTGTACGATCTTTAACAACCATGTTTGGTGTATAAACGACTTCACCCAATTCAGCCACGCTGTATTCTTTCACTTGTTTCACTTTAGATTCTTTCGGTGAAATTGTAAAGATTTCTTTTGTCTTATCTGCGTAGTGAACCATAATATGGTCAGCATCTGTAAGGTCTGTGACAAAGTCATTTCCTTTCATTGCAGTTACAGACAATACTTCTTTAGTTAACAAGTTTGAACCTTCTGCAAGCTTGTTCCCTTGGTTGACAATCCATTCTTTGTTATAGAATGGCTGAAGTTTTTCGATGTTACGGTAAGCAAGCTCACGAGAAGCATCGTAGTCATCAATATTTTTGTATTGATTAGCTTTACTTACAATATTGTTCAGTTTATCTTCAACAGGAAGTGTGCTTTCAAATTTATCAGCAGTGATTCCCATTTTAGCGATTAATTCATCAGCTTTTTCTTTAGTTATGCTAGGAATTTTTTTAGAATTATTATAAGTTGTTTTACCTTCACTTACACCCTCAACACTGTAATTGCGCTTCGTTCTAGAGTATGTAAAGTAATCATCAGCATCAATATCAGAGTGACCAAAGACCATTTCACCAGTCTTAACTTTCATCATAGTGATGTTGTCTTCTATAGCCCCTAGTGCCCAGTTAGTCCCTAGCAGTCCACCAGACATAACGGCTTCTTTGAGTTCAATAGAGCCTTTTGCTACAGAGTTTCGAAGAGTACCTTCTTTACCTAAAGTATTGTTGTTGCCACCGTTTTGAGATGAATATACAATTCCGGCAGCTTTAGCTTTGTTACCTGTGATTTCAGCATCAACATAAGCTTTTTCTACAATACCTTTCCAGTTTTCACCGACGATACCTGTTAAGTAACCACCTCGATTTCCAGCAGCGTGTACTTTACCGATAAATGCAACGTTACTTAATTTTCCACTACCATCAATTTTATTGATAACACCAGATACATCATTATTACCAACAACGTTACCTGTTACTTTAATGTTCTCTACAGTCGCATTATTTTTGATAACATTCGCTAGCGGTGCAATCCTATCAGTCCCTGGCATGTCGATATTTACATTTTCAAGTAGTAAATCTTTAACAGTACCACCGACAATATCACCGAATAAAGGTCTGTTCATATTGCTAATGGTAAATTTATTACCGTCAGTGCTTGTCAATGTTCCTTTGAAAGCATTAGTAACATAAGATTTTCCTGCTGGTTTAACGTTAGCAGCATTGATATTGCTACCAAGCTTAAATGTGCCAGTCGGGTCTTTTTGAATAGCTTTTACAAGGTCGTCAAAGCTATAATATACATCACCTTCGTGTGTTTTTTGTTTTTCAAAGTAATGAACATACTCTTCGTTCAGCGTGTTGTCAGCATTCCGTTGAATCAAATCAGGTGCTTTGGCAGTAACTTTGTATAAAGTTTTTCCGTCTTTTTCTACTTCTTCAATCTTATCAACAGCCAGTCTTGTTATTTTATTGTCATGAGTGGTCACTCGTAAATAAAGCGGAGCAAGATCAGCTGGTTTTTCTGTCAGCAAACTAGTGTCTGTTTCGTTACCATCAGCGTCCACACTCATCAAGCTTGTTTCTTTGATGTTTTTGATTTCAACTTTTTTGAGGTCAATTCTTAGCGGTTCTTCTTTCAGAACTTCTTCCTCATCACCCTCACCACGGTCATAAACCATCTTCGTTTCAAGTTTATAATCCTTGTAGTACTGTAAATCTGTCAGGGTAGTTGTCAAGTCATCTGGTGAAACATTCAATGTCTTCACAATCTCATCACCTTTTTTCAGAGTTAAGGTGATAGATTTAATGGCTGCCTTACTTGGATTTTCTAGACTATACTTAACATCTGAAGTCCGTTTCAAATCCTTAGGCTCAACCGCTGTGATGGTCAATACTGGTTTTTCAAAGCTCTTGGTACCACGTTTCAAAATTTTGTCTTGAGGTGCCTCAAGGATTTCCTCTGTAACTTTTGGAGCGTCCTCTGTTTTAACTCCCTTAATGGTATTAAAGGTCTTGGTGATTTTTTTCTGGCCTTCTTTTCCTTCTTGAGCTACAACTTCTAAGCCTTTTTTCAGTTGGTCATCTTCTTTAACAACTTCCTTAAATGGAATCTTTTCAAGACTTTCTTCTACAAGAGTTCCTTCAATTGGTTCTGTCCCACGACTTACCTGTTGATTTACAGGCTCCTTGGTAACTTCTGTGCTAGTTGAAAGAACTTGGTCAGTTTTAACACCTTCTACTGTTTTATAAGTTGTTTTAGTAACTTGACTACCTTTTTCACCATTTCTTACGACAGTTTCTTCGTCCGTATACTTGGTTGGATCCTCAGTCGTTTCAGTTTTGTAGTCTAGGTCTGTAGTAGATGTTTCAACAAGGGTTCCCTCAGTTACTTTGTACTCAGGTAACTGTTCTTGTACAAGAGCTTGACCTGCTTTACCTTCCTCTTGTGTACCTTTTACTTCGATTGGAGCTTCTGGTAAGGTTGGTTGTGTTAAAGCTTGACCTTCCTTGCCTTCTTCTTGAGTCCCTTTTGCTGCGATTGGAGCTTCTGGTAAGGTTGGTTGTGTTAAAGCTTGGCCTTCCTTGCCTTCTTCTTGTGTACCTTTTGCTTCAACCGGAGGCTCTGGCAATTCTGGTTGTGTTAAGGCTTGTCCTACCTTCCCTTCTTCTTGCGTACCTTTAGCTACTTGGTGACTTGGTTCAGCTTGTGGTACTGGAGTTGGGGCAGGTTGTACCTCTTTCTTCGTTCCGACTGCAATGACTTGCGACACAGGATTTTGGACTACTTGGTCTTCGATGATTTCTCTAACTTCTTGACCGTTGACCATCGAAACTTTAGTTACAAGGCGACGCTGACCCTTTACTCCAGCTGTGACGATACGAGTCTGTCCTTCTGCTAGATTCGCATCTGGATTTGTGACTGTTTCAAACGGAATCTCCACCAAGCTCTCTTCCTGTCTTGTCTGAGGCTTCTCAGAAATTGGTTTTGCTTCAACCGCAGGAGCAACCGGAGTTTGTGCCAAAGGTTTTTCAACAACAGGTTGGGGAGTGACAGCAGGTGTTTCTTGAACTACTTCTGTTTTCTCGATTTCATTTGCACTTTGCTTTTCTACTGGCAACTGAGGCTTCTCAGCTGAAGCTGGTCTTGATGGATGGAGTTCTGCTTCCTTGAAGTATCCGATGTATTCATAACCATCAATGTGGATAATCCCTTCAGCCAAACCTTCATGTGTAGAGGCCGAAATAGTTTGGTTATAGGAAAGCAATTCTTTATTTTCAAATGCGAATGTCCCATAAGGTACAAAGGTACTGGCTCCTAAAGAACCAATCAAGAGAACACCTAGAACCTCTTTGCGACCTTTTTTGGACACCAAAAAGACTGCTAGAGAAGCAGTTGCCAAGCCAAGACCTGCCAAAGCTAGTTCCTTACTTCCTGTGTAAGGAAGTTGTTGACTGGTAGTTGCCTTCTTGCGATAAACTACATAGAGAATATCTTCATCTTGAAATTCTGTTGGAACCTCATGATGAATCAGGGCTTTTTCAGACTCGGTCAATTCCTGCTCCGCCAAATAACGGTAATGAACGCTATGAGCTCCACCAACTTCATTGGCTTGAACCTTATCTACTGAAAGAGTACTAGCACCAAAAAGGAAGGCCCCGATTGCTACAGGACCTACCCCAACAGTTAGCTTACGAATCGAATATTTGGTGATTTTTTCTAGTTGTTGTTTTGTTTTTTTCATTCTCACGACTTTCTGATAGAATCTTGTGGATAATGCGCACGCGCACCTCCAATTAATTTTGGACGGCTAGCAAGAGCCGTTACATGGGCATGCCCAATTTCTCTCAAAAGAGGGCGAATCGGAACCTGAACATGCTTGACATGCATGCCAATTGCAGTGTCTCCGATATCCAATCCAGCATGAGCCTTGATAAATTCAACCTCAACTGGATCTTGCATAAACTTGAAGGCTGCCAACTGACCTGAACCTCCTGCATGGAGAGTAGGAAGGACACTGACGATTTCCAGACCAAACTGCTCTGCCACCTGACGTTCAACGACGAGGGCCCGATTGACATGTTCACAACCTTGAACAGCTAGATGAATTCCTTTTTCCTCTAGGATATCTAGGATGGTCTTCACAATGATTTCGCCAATTTCTTGGCTGGATTCCTTGCCAATCTGACCACCTATCACTTCACTAGAAGAAAGGCCCAAAACAAAGATGGATCCTTGCTTCAAATTGGCCTTTTCTAATACATCTTTTACAATCTGGCTAGTTTCTCTTTGAATGTCTTTTTCCTTCATACTTGATACCTCTTTTGTCATTATCTATCATATCGTTTTTTCTACGTTTTAGCAAGATAGACAACCTAGAAAGCTTGCCCAATTACGCATAAAACTCCCAGAATTGACTGGGAGTTAACTAGTTTCTATTCTATTTATGTATATTTCAACTGTCGTACCTTTTGAGGGAATAGAATCAATCTTCATTTGGTAATGTTCTCCAAAATGAAGTTTGAGCCGTTGATCAACATTTTGAAGACCAACTCCCCCACGTTTGAGTTGACTTTGACTACTATCGCTAGCATCTTGGAAACCAATCCCATCATCCTCAATGCGGATGACCAATCCCGAATCCTGTTTCTGAACAGAAACTCTAATATGTCCCTGGCCTTCCTTTTCCTTAATGCCATGGTAAAGAGCATTCTCTACAAGAGGTTGTAGCACTAGCTTGGGCAAGACTAGATTATCAAAGGCAGGATTTTCATTAATTTCGTATTCCAGCTTATCGCCATAGCGTTGTTTCTGGATAAATAGATACTGGCGGACATGATTAATTTCATCAGACAGGCAAATCAAATCTTTACCCTGATTGAGCGCCAAGCGGAAATAAGTCGCCAAGGACTTGGTCACTTGCACCACTCTCTGACTATCTTGAAATTCAGCCATCCAGATGATGGTGTCCAAGGTGTTATAGAGGAAATGGGGGTTAATCTGGCTTGATAGAGCTTGAAGTTGGTACTGACGGGTCGTTTCTTCCTGCCTGCGAATAGCTACCATCAGCTGATCAACCTGATCCAACATGGCATTGAACTGGCGAGTCACCTCTCTCAATTCATAAGCACCCGCTTCTTTGGCACGAAGATTCTGATTACCAGAAGCAATTTCCAGCATAGTTTCTCTCAAATCCTTCAAAGGAGCAATCCAGCGTTTAAGACTAAACCACACCAAGCAGAGACAGGCAAGAAGAGATGTGAAACTGGCTCCAAGCAAGGTCCACATGAGTTGACTCCGAACCTGGTCTAACTTCTCCAACGAAGACACGCCAAGCACCGTCCAATCAGTTCCAGCAATCTTTTCTTGACTGACATAGGATTGGTGGTCTGGAGTGTAACCCTGCCCTGTCTTAATATAGGGTTTCATGGCCTCCATTTCGCTAGACGAACTATAAACTGTATGTTGAGGATGATAAACAAATTCATGGTTTTCATTGATGATAAAAGCAAAGCCCTGCTGACCCAACTGGAGTTGGTTGAGATAGGCTTCCAGAGTTTCATAGGAAATATCCAAACGAAGTACACCTAGATTGGCTCCCTTTGCATCAAGAAGTTCTTGAGTGACAGAAATGACCCACTGGCTATCTGATTTACGAGCTGGAGTTAAAACTGGTTTAGCTCCCTGATGAATAGCCTTTTGGTACCAATCCTCAGTCATCATATCTGAGGAAGTTTTCATCTGCACACTATCATCCGTAGAAATGACCTGACCAGATTTGGTTACCAGCACAACAGCTTTCAAGTCCTGGTCTGACTTTAAAATGGTCAAAAACAAATCTCGAATTCCCTTGACCTTTTCTTGACTGGGATTCTCAGCATAGGTTAGGACATCTGCCTGCTGGGTCAAACTAGTCGAGGTGGTTTCTAATTTTTTGATATAAGACTGGATAAAGTGGCTAGTTTGGCTGATAGTCGTCTGGCTATTGCCCTCAATGCTAGCCTCAATGGCTGATGAACTAGATTGATAGTAGAAAGTCCCAACCAGAGCTAGGAGAATGAGAAAGACCAGAAAGATGGAAATAACCATTCTGACTAGGAGAGAAGAACGTTTCATCGACCTTCCCCCTTCTTAAACTGACGAGGGGTCACACCCGCAATCTGCTTAAAGCGTTGTGTAAAATAGTTCATATCTTCAAAACCAACTTTCTCTGCGATCTCATAAATCTTTAAATCCGTTGTCAGAAGCAAAAGCTTGGCTTGTTTGACACGTTCTCTCACCAGATAATCCTGAAAAGGCAGGCCTAACTCTTTCTTAATCAAAGAACTCAGATAAGTCGGGCTAAAACCCAAGTCACTGGCCAAACTCTTCAAACTAAATTGGCTATCAGCCAGATGGGACTGGATTTTCTGGGCCATATTTCCCTCAAACTTATCAGTCAATAAATCTTGTAACTGCTCTTCTTTCTCTTCCTTATCCAACTTTTGCTTGATTTTCCCCAGCATTTCCTCGATATCCTGACGAGAAAAGGGCTTGAGTAGGTAATCATCCACACCTAGTTTGACAGCAGACAAGGCATAATCAAAATCATCGTAGCCTGTTAAAAAGACTAAATGCACCTGAGGATAGGTTTCTCGGACCAGACTGGCCAACTGGATCCCATTTAGCTGAGGCATGTTGATATCGGTTAAAATGATATCTGGAACCTGCTTTTGTATCAATTCCCAAGCCTGTCTTCCATTTTCAGCTTGACCGATGATTTCCATATCGTAGGCTGCTACATTGACCAGTTTAGTCAAGCCTTGTCTTACCAGATATTCATCTTCTACGATTAAGATTGTGTAGGTCATGCTTCTCTCCTTTGTCACTTACTAGTATCAGTATAGCAAAATTCTCCTCTAACTGCTTAGGAAATCCCTCTTAATCAACATAATCTAGTAAATAAGCGTAGCCTTTTTCTTCCATTTGATCTTTGGGAATAAAGCGGATAGAGAGACTATTAATACAGTAGCGCAAGCCACCCTTGTCCTGAGGCCCATCTGTAAAGACATGGCCAAGGTGAGAATCTCCAACTCGGCTTCGCACTTCCATGCGTGTCATATTGTAAGACTTATCTTCTTTGTAAGTAGCAACATCTGGACTGATTGGTTGGGTAAAACTAGGCCATCCACAACCAGACTCAAACTTATCCTTTGATGAAAAGAGAGGTTCGCCAGTTGCCACATCCACATAGATACCAGATTCAAATTTATCCCAGTAGCGGTTTGAAAAAGCTCGTTCTGTTTGATTTTTCTGGGTAACTGCATACTCCTCAGGTGACAAAGTCTTTTTCAATTCCTCATCACTTGGTTTGGGATATTTGCTGGCATCAATGACGGGATAGGCTGCCTGATTGACATTGATATGGCAGTAGCCATTTGGATTTTTCTTGAGATAGTCTTGGTGGTAATCCTCAGCCACTACAAAATTTTTCAAGTTCTCCTTTTCAACTGCTAGAGGTTGATCGTATTTCTTAGCCACCTCATCAAAAACTTGGTTAATCACCTCTAAATCCTTGTCATCTGTGTAATAAACACCGGTACGGTACTGGGTCCCCACATCATTTCCTTGTTTATTTTTGCTGGTTGGATTGATAATGCGGAAGTAATGAAGTAGGATTTCTTTTAGGGAAATTTGTTTGGCATCATAAGTAACATGGACAGTCTCTGCATGACCTGTTTGGTTAATCAATTCGTACTTGGTTGTTTCCCCTCTACCATTTGCATAGCCTGATACGACATCTGTCACCCCGGGAACACGTGAGAAATATTCCTCCACTCCCCAGAAACAACCTCCAGCCAGATAAATTTCGTGCAAGTCTGCATCTTTACTCACTTCTGTTTTTTTCACTGTTTTTCCTCCTTGGCTAACTGATGCTTTCTCAATTTGAGAGCTATCTGACTGCCCTGCATTTCGCATCAATAGAAAATAGAAACCGCTTATGGCTAGGAAAAAGATTCCTGCCAAAACAAACAATTTTACTTTATCATTCATAATCTTTCTCTACCCCATTTCTTTCAATGTTTTTAAAATCATATTCTTATCCATAAAACCAGGTTGCGTTTTGACCAGCTTTCCTTCCTTGTCTATAAAGGCTTGAGTTGGGTAAGAACGGACACCATAACTTTCCAAAAGTTTGCCTGACGGGTCAATTAGAACTGGGAAATTTTTATAATCCAATCCCTTGTACCAGTTCTTAAAGTCTGCTTCTGCTTGTTCCCCCTTGTGTCCAGGAGACACCACTGTCAAGACCACATAATCATCACCAGCATCTTTAGCAATTTCATCCGTATCTGGAAGACTGGCTAAACAGATGGAACACCAAGAAGCCCAGAATTTGAGATAGACCTTCTTGCCCTTGTAATCAGACAAGCGGTAGGTCTTGCCGTCTACTCCCGTTAGTTCAAAATCAGCAACTGCCTGACCTTTAGTAGCAGTTTGTGAACTGACTTGTTCTGTTTTGGTTTGCTCCTTCATAGTAGCTTCGTCTGACATATTTTTAGCAGAACAGGCTGTCAAGCAACAGATTGAGCCGACTCCAAGGAGACATGTTTGCCATTTTTTCATTTCTTCTTCCTCTCTATTCAAATAATGTAGTCAAAATGGAAGCATTTCCCAAAAGCACCAAGATTCCCATCACGATAATGAGGAAACCACCCACTTTTTTGAGGGTTCCGAGATAAGGATGGAGTTTTCGGAAATGTTTCAAAACATAGCTGGAGGCGAGAGCTAGAGCCAAAAATGGTAGCGCCAAGCCCAACGTGTAAATCAACATGAGACCAGCTCCCTGCCAAGCTCCTGAACCACCTGAAGCCGCCAAGGCCAAAACAGAGCCAAGAACCGGCCCCACACAAGGCGTCCAAGCAAAACTGAAGGTCAACCCCAGTAAAAATGCCTGACTATAGCCCTTACCCTTTTGCCCCTGTCTCTGTAATTGTAGCCTTCTTTCCTTGTAGAACCCCTGAAAATGTAAGACTTCCATCTGGTGCAAGCCCAAGAGAATGATAACCGCACCCGTCACATACTGAAACCAAGAAGCATACAGTAAATTGCCTAAAAAACCAGCCCCATAGCCTAGTAAGATAAAGATAAAAGAAATACCCGCTATAAAGGCCAAAGTTCGCACTAAACTGACAATTGAGATTGAAATTTTTCCGCTAGAAGTCTGAGCACCATCTTTGTCATCCAACAAGACCCCTGCATAAACAGGTAACAAGGGTAAGATACAAGGAGAAAAGAAGGAAAGAATTCCAGCAAGAAACACACTAATAAAAAAGATTATATTATCCATCGCCTTCCTCCATTCTTTGATTTGATAGGACTATTATAGCCCCAAAACTCAAGAAAAAACAGGGACAATGATAGGGAAAAATAGGAATTTAATCAGGTTATGTAAAAAATGTTGCAAAAAAAAGCCAGACAAAGTCTGACTTTGATGGAAACTGAAAAGAAAACTCACTAGTCTTCCCTACTTATCTGATAATAAATAAGGTCCGCAAGATAGCCTTTTCTCTCTATAGCATTGATAATAGTCTTTAGATAGGACATTCCAGCCTTCTCCATGACACGACCTGAAGCTGGATTAAGACTGGCATAACGTGCCTTGACTTCTTGAAAACCTGCTTGAGTAAAACAAAAGTCCAAGACAGCTTTCAAGGCTTCTGTCATAATCCCATGTCCCCAGTAAGCCTTGCCTAGCACATAGCCAATTTCACAACTTGAATCTTCCTCATCCATCTCAACGATACTGATATCCCCGATCACTTGCCCTGGGTTTTCTTTGAGACAAATGGCCCATTTGTAATAGTTGGGATTAGCATAGGAGGCAACCCAATTTCGAATCGAGTTTCGAGTGATTTCGACATTAGAATGGGGATCCCAGGTGACATAGGTTAGATTCTCAGCAGATGAAGCCCAATTCTGAAACATAGCTTCTGCATCACTTTCCACAAATCTTCGCAAGATTAAACGATCTGTCTGTAATATTTGCGTACCGATTGCTTTCATGACGCTACCTCACTTTCTGATAGATGATTCTATGTCCAACCTCAATTTAGATTTACTTTGCTTTTGAATTTCCAGGTAATACTCTAAAAAGGTCCACTGGACCTTCCTCGTTTTCTTATTTCAAGGTGAGAGGCTGAAAACCTCCACTGGAGGTTTTCACTCCCAAAAGTCATCGAATACGGTGATGGGTAGGTGGCGTTTGTGTTGGCCTTTGTGCCACCAGTTTTCGATTCTTGCTTGGGCTTCTGGGTTAATTGTTTTGCCTTCTAGGTAGTCGTCAATCTCTTCATAGGTGACTCCGAGGGCTACTTCGTCAGCTAGGCCTGGTTTGTCTTCTTCTAGGTCTGCTGTTGGGATTTTTTCATAAAGTGCTGGGTCTGCACCAAGTTCCTGCAAGAGTTGTTTTCCTTGGCGTTTATTGAGGCGGTAAAGAGGGAGAATATCCGCACCACCGTCACCAAACTTGGTAAAGAAACCTGTGATATTTTCCGCGGCGTGGTCTGTTCCAATGACCGCTCCGCTATGGGAACCAGCAAGGGCATACTGAGCAATCATACGGCAACGTGCCTTGATATTGCCCTTGTTAAAATCTGAAACAGGACTACCTGTCGCTTCAACTGCAGCTGTCATAGCATCTGCAGGCTCCTTGATATTCACCACTAAACTGATATCTGGCTGAATGAAGGCTAGGGCTTTTTGAGCATCTGCTTCATCAGCTTGCACTCCATAAGGCAGGCGGACAGCGATAAATTTGTAGCTGTCATCTCCCGTTTCTGCTCGCAGTTCTTCCATGGCCAGTTGAGCCAATCGTCCTGCTAAGGTTGAGTCTTGTCCTCCAGAAATCCCTAGTACAAAGGTTTTTAGGAAGGGATGTTTTTTCAGATATCTCTTTAAGAAATCAATAGAACGACGGATTTCTTCCTGGGCATCAATCACTGGTTTGACACCCAGTTCTTGGATAATCGTTTCTTGCAAACTCATTCTTCTTCTCCTTCGCCAAGGGCTTCCTTGCGCATCTTATCAATCAAGTCCATCTTATCTTGCCATACATCACGCGCCAAATCCACTGGATAGTGTTGCGGATTGAGCACGCGCTTGTACTCATCCCAAAGCTTGTCAAATTCCTTACGAGCATAGTCCTGAATCTCAGTCAAGCTAGGCAGCTTGTATATCAATTCCCCGTTTTTAAAGATATCCACCAAGAGAGGAACAGCGTCAAAATTACGAACCGTCTTCTTGATGTAGGTATAAGTCGGATGGAACATCTTGATTTCTGTCATGCTGGCAACATCTACGCCATCATAAGTGATATAGTCTCCTTCTGACTTGCCTTTTTCACGACTGGTAATGCGCCACACCTGCTTCTTACCTGGTGTAGACACTTTTTCAGCATTATTTGACAGCTTGATCGTATTGCGCATGTTCCCATTTTCATCTTCAATAGCCACAATCTTATAAACTGCACCAAGAGCTGGCTGGTCATAGGCTGTGATCAGCTTGGTTCCCACACCCCAGACATCAATCTTGGCCTTTTGCATCTTGAGGTTGAGGATGGTATTTTCGTCCAAATCATTTGAAGCATAAATCTTAGCCTCTGTAAATCCAGCATCGTCCAATTGCTGACGAACTTTCTTGGAAATGTAGGCAATATCCCCAGAGTCAATCCGCACACCCATAAAGTTAATCTGGTCACCCAGCTCACGCGCCACCTGAATGGCAGCTGGTACACCGATGCGAAGGGTGTCATAGGTATCTACAAGAAAGACACAGTTTTTGTGGGTCGCAGCGTAAGCCTTGAAGGCCTCATAGTCGTTACCATAAACCTGTACCAAGGCATGGGCATGGGTCCCCAAAACAGGAATATTAAAGAGTTTACCAGCACGCACGTTGCTAGTTCCATTGGCACCACCAATGACCGCTGCGCGTGTTCCCCAGATGGCCGCATCCATTTCTTGAGCCCGACGTGTCCCAAACTCCATTAAAGGTTCATCTTCAATGACTGAACGAATACGAGCTGCCTTAGTCGCCACCAAGGTCTGGTAGTTGACAATATTCAAAAGAGCCGTTTCGACCAACTGACATTGGGCTAGAGGGCCTTCCACCTGCACAATCGGTTCATTAGCAAAAACCAAATCCCCTTCTTGGGCAGAACGAACGGTCAACTCCAACTTGAAATTGCGGAGATAGTCCAAGAATGCCCCATGATAGCCCAGCGACTCCAAATAGGCGATATCACTATCTGAAAAACGCAGGTCTTCAAGATAACTCACAATTCTTTCCAAACCAGCAAAAACCGCATAGCCGTTCTTAAAAGGCTGTTGGCGGAAATACACCTCAAAGACCGCCTTTTTATTGTGAATCCCCTGGTCAAAGTAAACCTGCATCATGTTGATCTGGTACAAATCCGTGTGCAATGTCAAACTATCATCTGGATACATACTTTTCCTACTTCCTTAGCTAGAAACACATGAAAATTTTCAAAAACTTTCATGTATTCCAATAAATTAATACTATTATATCACATTTTAGGTGGATTGAGAAAAAAGTAACAAGCTATTCTCCACTCTCCAGTTCATCCATATCTTTTTCAAACTTTTTCTGAGCCCATTCACCATAACTTTTAAGGCCGAGATTACCGATAAAAACCCAAGGAAGGTAAATCAGATAAGTAATGACCCAAGCAGATAAGTATTTAAGGTTCAAAGGATTGTGCTGATAAATTTCTATGTTGAATTGATAATTCTGCAACATCAAAAGAGTCGTAATAGCCAAGGTTAGGAAAAAACAACCCAAAATCGTAAAATGAAAACGACTATAGTAGGTCACTCCCAGATAACGGGCACGATTGAAAAAGAAGAAAATTCCTACTATCAGAGTATACACTAGAAAATTCGGATTAAAAAGAGAGGGAGCCAACACTGCCACCAAATAGCTTAGAAGCACAAGCCCAATGAAGAGGGTAAAAGACTCTGCCCCAGCTTTATTGATTAGTTGTTCTTCTCTTTCGTCAAGTAATTGATAATGAATAAATTTATTTACCATCTTCTTCCTCCCAAAATAATTGGTCTAGGGTTTTCCCTAAACATCTGCAAATGGACTGGCAGAGCGAGAGACTGGGATTGTATTTCCCTGCCTCTATCAAACCAATAGTCTGGCGTGTCACACCAACAGCCTCTGCCAGTTGACCTTGAGTTAAATCAAGCTCAACCCGAGCTAATTTTAATTTTAAATTTTTAGCCACCTGCGTCCTCCTTATAGTTTTAATACTCATCTACTCTTAAAAAATCCAAAACTAACACAAGCTGTCAGCTATTTATTATAACCTCATTAATTAGCACTCCAATATTATCTTCAACCTAAAATCAGTATGTTGGATTGTTTGAAATAAACTTCCTAGTTTACTCTTTTATTTTTGTTTAGTATTAGCTTTAGTAGAATCTTTTAAACGAGTTTTTATTGCTTGTACTTCTTGTTTAGTTTAGTTGGTTTCATATTACTATTATATAATGCTTTTGGAAATGAGTCTAGTATAAGTCAAAAACGTGGTGAACAGCAAGAGAAGGAGCATACCAAGATGACTGATTTTTTGCTGGTTTTAAGTATGCAAAATAATACTAAACGAAACTAAAATGAATACTTCTTGCTTTTCTTGAGAGTGAAAAAGTACAATAAAATGATTGTAGTGATTACCACAAGATACTGACTAATAGACATCGTATTTGAAGCCACAAATACAGGTAAAGAATAAAAAGGAAGAAGTTCAATTGCTTTGATAAACAAATCATTACTAGTATTCATCATAATCGTATTTAATATATTAGGGATAAAGAGTAGTAAAGCAACTAAAATACCAAATATCAAGCCACTTTTCAATTTGTATAAATAGAAAATGTAAGATAATAGAAAATAAAATAGGACTAACAAAATTGTATTGACTACAATAGCTACTATAAAATCTAATCCTAAATCACCTGGAACACCCAATTTACATACGATGACTAGTAGCACAATGCCATTCAAAGCATAAATAATAGAAACTGAGATGGCATATAGAAAATTAGACAAGACGTAAATCATCCGATTTTTCTTTTGATTATAAAATAAACTGATCGTATTGTTAGAAAAATCCCTGCTAATAATTCGGTTAGCATGTATAACAGCCATTAACATACCGAGCATAGCATAAAAATTTGAAATATGCTTAATACCAAGCGATGTCCCTTGAGTCTTTAGAATAAAGAATGTAACCAATATCGGCGGTATAAACGAGATAATCAAACCAAGATATATTACGCCTGATGAATATAAATCCCTTATATTTTCCTTAAGAAAATTCAATTTATTTAATTTCATGATTATATCCTTCCTTTATTTTGAACGATTTAGATAAATATCTTTAAGCGTCTCTTTTTTAGTTTCAAAATCAACTACTTTAATAGAGTTTTCGTTAAAAAATTTAAAAAGCTCACTACTTTGAATAGTCCCAGACATAGTAATTCTCAGTCCCTCTTCCTGAACAATATCCCCAAATTCTTGTTTGGTAAGGAAAATGACTTTATCTGTAGCTGATGAAAAAGCTATCTCAAACAAGCAATTATGACTATCTTTTCCTACTTTTTGAAATGTCAAAAGCCCGTTCTCCAAGAAAAGAACCCTTTCACAAATTTCTTCAATATCTTCTAATTTATGACTCGATATTAAAATTCCCACATTTTCATGTAAAGCTAAATTTTTTAGAACCGCTAAAACTATTTGTGATGATTCAATATCTAAACTATTAGTCGGTTCATCTAAAATCAATATATCAGGTTCCGTAACAAGAGTTAGAAGCAAAGCTAATTTTTGTTTTGTACCCAAAGAATAGGTCTTTACTTTTTTATTAATAGACTGAGTCAAATCTAACTCTTGGATCAAACTTCCAAATCTTTCTAGATTGTA
Source organism: Streptococcus mitis (assembly GCF_905187495.1). Taxonomy (GTDB): domain Bacteria; phylum Bacillota; class Bacilli; order Lactobacillales; family Streptococcaceae; genus Streptococcus; species Streptococcus mitis_CU. The sequence goes on from NZ_CAJJIB010000089.1 coordinate 21,521, forward strand.
GTCAACACCATATAAATTTGACAAATATTTTAAATTCTCTAAACCTGTTTTAGATAAAAATAATTTTGGTTCTTCGATTAAATACCCAACATTATCACTACTTATAATATTCCCTGAAGTCGGTTGATTATTCTGAACAAGAATTTTCATCAATGTACTCTTGCCAACTCCGTTTCTCCCTACTAGACCAACAACTTCACCCTTATTAAGTGCAAAATTTATATCTTTGAGAATGATTGAATGACCATAATGCTTATTTACATTTATAACTTCCATTTTTTATTCCTCCATTAATATTCTTGGTTTTCTCTTTGATTCTCATTAATTTTAAAAAGTTGCGCCTCTTTTCAACATCATTATATCATATATCTAACATAATGCAATATATAAATGTCTTTTTGTAATATTTTATTAACAAAAAAACTCTCTAACACAAAAAGATAGAGAGTTTTGAGTCTAAATATAGGATTTCAAAATTTCGATGACATCACTTCTTTTCTTAATCTGATAGACCTTGATTCCCAATGTGTGTTTGTATTGTCCTCCATATCGTCTAGAAAGACACAATTTGTAGATTATAGCTGCTACTTATCGAGAATCTCCTTAAACATTACCTATATCCAATATTATATCCATCAGTCCAACTCCATACTTATGTGTGAGTCTCTCTTCGTATTATACCTTCATACTCACCTTACAGATTCTTTTGGTAATAAAATCTTTTTCCTGTGTAGGGATAGTCTTGCAAAGCAAAGACTTCCTTGTAGCCATGCCTTTTATAAAAATCTGGAGCTTGAAACTGGTAAGTATTGACAAAAGCAAAACGACAGTTTCGATTCTTGGCTTCAGTTTCTGCTTGCTGCAATAGTTTTGAACCGATTCCTTGCCCTCTCAGTTCCTCTTTTACAAATAAATACTCGATTTCTAGCCAATTTCCAAAAGTCTCTGCTATCAAACCTGCCAGGAGATTGCCCTTTTCATCTTCGACATAAAGATTAAGTGGCTCACTTTCAGCTTCTTCTCTTTTTGAACGGTTATAAACACGAATCAGATTCCCTATTTCTTGTGATTTATGGGATTCCTTATTTTCCAATCTAAAGTACATCTAAACCTCCTCAAACACTGTTACAGCTTGTATTATAGTCTTATTTCAATAGACTGTCAAACTAGAAAAAACCCACCAACCTGAGTTGATGAGTCCTTAATCTATTTTCTAAATTTCCACTGGCTGTAAATACCAAAACCGATAATCCAGATAGCTGATCCAATTGCTCCTACAAATGTAGACTCTTGCAAAAAGAGGGTTACAAAGACAAAGGCAAAGAAGAGCATGGTTAACGGATTTAGGAAACGATAATGGGGCATAAGATAGCCATCCGCCATAAAGTCTGGTGACTTGCGATACTTGAGGTGAGCCACCATAATCAAGATATAGATAGCAATATAGACACCTGATGATGAGGCTGTAATCAAGGCAAAGGCATCCGAAACTCCTGGCAAGACGTTGATAAAGGCAGCTAGGGCAATCAAGATTGCTGAAGCGATGATGGCATTTTGTGGCACATTATGGCGAGAAAGGGTATCCGCCTTGATTGCTTTTAGGAATGGATTTGGCGAATCATGGGCAATCTGGTACAAATGACGACCTGTTGAATAAAGGGTTGAGTTAAGGGCAGATGCTGCTGATGTCAAAACGACGAAGTTAATCAAGGCTGCCGCCCACTTGATACCGGCCAATTCAAATACTGTAACAAAAGGTGAATCAGCAGAGGCAAGCTCACGCCAAGGAATGATAGCCATAATGGCTAAGAGGGCACCACCGTAGAAAAAGGCGATACGCAAAGGAATTTCCTTAACGGCTTTTGGCAAAACCTGACGCGGATTCTTGGTTTCAGAAGTTGTGACCCCGATAAACTCAATCATGAGGTAGGCAAAGAAAACCATCTGGAAGGCCATGACAAAGTTCACTCCACCATTAGGGAAGAGGGAGAAATTGTCAGCAATATTAGCCAAACTTGCTACTCCATGAGGTGTCTTAAAGCCTGTCAAGACCATAAAGACTCCTGTGGCAATCATGGCTAAAATAGCCACAATCTTGACCATCGCAAACCAAAACTCAACTTCCCCAAAGAGCTTCACCGCAATCAGATTGACCAAGGCTAGAATGGTCAAAAATCCAATCTCAATCATCCAACTTGGCCAGCTAGGAAACCAGAACTGAACATAGTGAGAGATGGCTGTGATTTCCGCCATACCGATAAAGACAACGGATAGCCAGTAAGACCAAACCGAGAAATAACCCCAGCCCTTGCCCAAATGGCGCGTGATAAAGTTAATAAAGGTATGTTGCTCAGGATCCTGATAAAGCATTTCCCCAACCGCACGCATCATGAGGAACATGAAAGCCCCAGTAATCATATAAATCAGTACAATGGAAGGACCTGTTAAGCTGATAGAGCGACCTGCTCCCAAAAAGAGTCCTGTTCCGATTGTTCCAGCAATGGCCATAACCTGCACGTGACGATTGGTCAGACCACGCTCCATCTTATTTTTTTTCTTCTTTGAACTCATAACGTCTCCAATTCAATTTAATTTATACTCAATGAAAATCAAAGAGCAAACTAGGAAGC
>NZ_CAJJIB010000090.1:0-133 GCF_905187495.1 Streptococcus mitis
TTTTAGCTAAGCTTCCATCTTGAGAAAGATTCCAGTCAGCGCCATTTTTTACCCAAGTATCTGCAGCCTGTACTTGATTGATAGACAATAGTAGGCCAGCACCTGCAAGCAAACCAAGTGTAAGTAGTTTAGA
>NZ_CAJJIB010000091.1:0-257 GCF_905187495.1 Streptococcus mitis
CTACTGTGATAACTTCTTCTACTGCTTCTTCAGTAATCGTGGTTGGTTCATTCGGTGTTACTGCTCCTGTATTAGGATCCAAGGTATAAGTTGTCGTAGTAGTTGTCTTACCAGATTTACCAGGTCTTGTTACTTCACGATAATCTTTATCTTTTGTATTATCTTCTACATAACGTGTTGTATATGGAGTAGTTGTTTCTACAACTTTAGGTTTAGTACCTACTGTGATAACTTCTTCTACTGCTTCTTCAGTAATC
>NZ_CAJJIB010000092.1:0-377 GCF_905187495.1 Streptococcus mitis
AACTGCTGGAGCCATTCTGAAACCTGAAGTTCCTGTAGCCTCCTTAGTGAATGTGACAACGTAGTTATAATCTTTTCCATTATTTTTATAGAGATAGTCTTCTTTAACAGTATAACCACGTTTACGTAATTCCTCTTTCTTGGCATCAACTTGGTTCTTGACTGCTGCTTTTACTTGATCATCTGTTGAACCTTCCGCGATTTCAAGAGGAGTTCCATTGATATCTCCTAGAAAACCTGCAATATCTTTCATTTTATCAAAGTTATAAAAAACATTGACTTTAACCTTTTGAGGAGCTGGCTGTTCTAGACTTCTACGATTTCTGCTAGCGCGCGGTTGAACTGCTGGAGCCATTCTGAAACCTGAAGTTCCTGTAG
>NZ_CAJJIB010000093.1:0-78 GCF_905187495.1 Streptococcus mitis
ATGAAAATCAAAGAGCAAACTAGGAAGCTAGCCGTAGGCAGTACTTGAGTACGGCAAGGCGAAGCTGACGTGGTTTGA